>QHUF01000180.1 GCA_003221075.1 Gemmatimonadota bacterium | reverse complement strand
GGTGCGCGACGGCGATCTCGTGGCGCGCATCGGCGGCGAAGAATTCGCGGTCTGGTTGCCCCGCACCGGACTGCGTGAGGGGATGGAAGTGGCGGAGCGCATTCGGCGTTCGGTGGCTGAGAAGCCGCTGACGTGGAGTGGCTCGGTCTATCCGTTGACGACCTCGTGCGGCATTGCGTCGTGTCCCGACCTGGTGCGGGATGTGAAGAATCTGCCGGTCGCCGCCGATGCGGCGCTCTATCGCGCCAAGGAATTAGGCCGAAACCGAGTTGAACAGGCCGGTTCGTCCAGCGAACATCGCCCACCAGGCGCTTGAGGGGGCAGGACTCCTGCTCTTTTACTACTAAAGAACTAGTTGACAGGCTGGAACCCGCCGGGTATAACTACTACAACACTAGTAGCTGGCGGAACCCATGCGGATTGCCTTCACCGATCGCGAGCTGGATGTCATGAGCGTCCTGTGGGACCTGGGCGACGCCACCGTCGCCGAGGTGCGCGAGCTGCTCGCGGACAAGCTCGCCTACACGACGGTGCTGACGGTCCTTCGGACGCTCGAGCAAAAAGGATACGTCGAGCACACCGGCGAAGGCCGAGCGCATCGCTACCACCCGCTGGTCCGGCGCGAGGCCGCCGGCCGCAACGCCCTGCGTCGCCTCGTGGACAAAGTGTTCCAAGGCTCACCCGAGCTCTTGATGACCCATCTCGTGTCCGACAAAAATCTCAGTGATGAGGAGCTGCGCCGGTTACGCAAGCTCCTCGAAGCACGCATCAAAGGAGGTGGCAAGTGATCGCCGTCTGGATGCTGTATTGCGTAGGAATCGGTCTGGCGTTCGTCATCGTGGGACACGCACTCGAGCGCGGACTGCATCTCGCAGGCAGAGCGACGCGGTGGGCGTGGGTCATCGCGATCGTGGGCTCATACTTGGTTCCGGTGGCCGCGTGGTTGCGTCCGGAAGCATTCGCCACCTTCGCTGCTCCGATTCCGGTTGTCTTCGAGTCCGGACCGAGTTTGGGGACCTCCACAACCTCCACCAACCTCGACCAACCTCCACCATCGGACCTTTCTCTCGCCGATCTAGATTCGCCCCTCCGCTGGGGTTGGGGCCTCGCTTCAGTCACAATGCTGTTCGTTCTGGCGGTGGCCGTCGCGCGTCTCCTATCGCAGCGCCGGCACTGGCGTCAGGCCGTAGTCGATGGCCGTCTCGTACTCGTCTCCAGGAACATCGGACCGGCGGTCGTTGGGGTGTGGGGGCCGCGTGTGGTGTTGCCCGAGTGGGCGCTCCAGCTGCCGGAATGGGAGCGCGAGCTGATGTTGGCCCATGAGGAGCAACACGTGCGGGCAGCCGATCCCGCGCTCATCGCCATGGGATTGGCTCTCGTGCTGCTGGCGCCGTGGAACGTGGCGCTCTGGTGGCAGTGGCGGCGCCTCCGGCTCGCGGTCGAGATGGACTGCGATGCCCGAGTGCTGGGGCAGGGCAGGCCCGCTGCCGCCTACGGCGAGCTCTTGCTGAGCGTCGGTCGTCGGCGCAGCGCGCAGATGCTGGGCATGGCCGCGTTCGGCGAGCCGGCCTCCTTCCTCGAGTCGCGGATTCGTCGGATGCTCGCCGGTCTTCCCCGCTGGCGCTGGGTCGGGGCGGGGGCAGCAGCGCTTGTGGCGCTCGCGGCAATCATCGTGGCCTGCGAAACCCCGCGCCCCATCGGCCCCACCGCATATACCGCCGAACCGGCCCGGGCTGCACCGGCCGATATCGAACTCCGCCAGGTGCTCACGGAATCGGTGGTCGATGAGCGGCCCGACTTCTTGTCGGGGCCGCAGCTGGTATATCCCGAGTTGCTGCGCCGGGCCGGTGTGGAGGGCCGGGTGCTGCTGCAGGCGATCATCGATACGATGGGCCGCGCCGAGCCCGCCTCAGTGAAGGTCATCTCTAGCCCAAATCCCGGATTTGATGAGTCAGCCAAGCAATGGATCCTGCGCACCCTATTCCGACCGGGGCGGGTCCATGGACGCGCGGTCCGCGTGCTGATCAACCTTCCGTGTGATTTCAAGATCCATGGTGGGCCGAGTGATACTGAGCGGCTGCGCTCCTGGGTCGAGAGCAATGCGCGCCGAATGATGCCAGCGATCCTGGAACCCAGCGGACCGCCGATGGACGCGTTTCTGGTTCACGATTCTCGTCTCAAGGTGTATCAGGGCTCGCTGACAACACTTGACTACCTCGGCCCTGGCGGCAGTCGACCGAGGAAGCAAATCGATGTGGCCGAAGTGCAGCGTGCGCTGCCGTCCTTCAATCCTGGGCACGACGGTTGGGCCGTGATCGATCCGCGCGGCCTGCGCGGGCTGGTGCGTGACAACGTTCGCGTCATCCGCATCAATCACAATCCACAGCCGCACGATACCGTACCGGGAACGCCGGGTGCCCTGGATTCCGCGGAGGTGATTCGACGGGCGGAGCAAGTACGCCGGCTGGCGCGGCAGTATCACCCGGAGGTCTTCGGTCGCGGGACAGCACCAACGGCCGTCGCGTTGGTCATGGATGCGCGCGGGAGCGTGCTGGGCCACGCGGCGCGCACGCGGTACGCACGAGGGGCCGATGTTCGCACGGTCGATGGCGTGGTGGAGGATTATCTTGAAGTCCTGACGCGTCTCGTCCCCCGATTCAAAGACGCACAATGGTTGCAGAGTGGTTACACCAACGATTCACAACCCAACGTCGTCATTTACTGGGGGATCGTGCTGCATCCCTAACGATGCAAGGTTCGCAACAGATGACGGCTACGGGAAACGGGCGACCGTTTCCCGTTTCCCGTTTCCCGCTCTATATTCGGCCCCGACCTTCACCGGAGACCGCATGGGCGCAGGCATTCAGCAACCCGCCGTAGAGCAGGGCAGCGGTGGGAACGCGTGGCTCGATGTGTTCAAGGTCCTCTTCGAACCCGGCGCCGTCTTCGAGCGCGTACGCTCGCAACCCTCGTTCCTCGCGCCCTATGTGACGATCATGGTCGCGCAGATCATCCTGTTCTTCGTGAACATGTCGTATCTCACGGTCGCGATCCAGAACCAGATCGCGACGCAGGCGCCGGGACGACCCGTTCCTCCTGCCGGTGTCCTCGTCGCATTTGGCCTCGGCTTCCTGCTGATCATCCTCACCATCGTGTTTTTGATCAGCGGCTTCCTCCTCTGGGTACTGGTCTCGCTGTTCGGGGGCGAAGCGAAGTTCGGCACACTGATCAGCGTGGCGTTATATGGAGCGGTGCCCTCCGCCATCCTGCTCTCCGTCGTCGGAACGATCGTGCTGCACATGAAAGGGATCGGGAGCATGACCTCTCCACAAGACATGCAGCCGGCGCTCGGGATCGATCTCCTCGTTCCCGGGGCGAAGGGGTTCATGGGCGCGATTCTCAAGGGCATCAACCCGTTCAGCATTTGGGGCGTCGCGTTGACAGGGATCGGCGTGTCCATCACACATCGCCTGTCGAAGGGGACGGGTTACACGGTGGCTGTTATTGGGTTCGTGGTTGGGCTGTTGATCGCAGGTTCGCTGGCTTCACTCGGCGGCGGCCGCTGATTACACGGTAGCCCTCGTTCGACTGACGACGCCCGCCTCCTCGAGGGCCGCCTGGGCCGCGGCGAGGCGGGCGATCGGCACCCGGAAGGGTGAGCAGGACACATAGTTCATCCCGGTACGGTGACAGAACTTCACCGAGCTCGGCTCGCCGCCGTGCTCGCCGCAAATCCCGACCTTGAGATCCCGCCTGGTGTTTCTGCCGAGCTTCACCGCCATCTCGACGAGCTTGCCGACGCCGCCCTGGTCGAGGACCTGGAACGGATCGTCGGACAGCAGCCCGTGCTCGACGTAGAACGGCAGGAACCGCCCCGCGTCGTCGCGCGATAGCCCGAACGTGGTTTGCGTGAGGTCGTTCGTTCCAAACGAGAAGAACTCCGCTTCCTTCGAGATCTCGTCGGCGGTCACCGCCGCGCGCGGCAGCTCGATCATGGTGCCAATGAGATAGGGAACGGCCCGGCCTTCCCGGTGGAAAACCTCCTGCGCAACTTTGCGAATCAGCGCAGTCTGATTGACCAGCTCACGGACATCCGCCACCAGCGGCACCATGATCTCGACCGTGACTTTCTTCCCTTCGCCCGCGACGTGGCCGGCCGCTTCGAAGATCGCCCGCGCCTGCATCTCGGTGATCTCGGGGTAGGTGATCCCCAGCCGGCAGCCGCGGTGCCCCAGCATCGGGTTCGCCTCTCGCAGCGACTCGATCAGCTTTTCGAGCTGCCCCGCCGGCACCTTCGCATGCTTGGCGAGCGCCGCGATCTCCTCGCGGGTATGCGGGAGGAATTCGTGCAGCGGCGGATCGAGCAGCCGGATCGTGACCGGCAGCCCATCCATGACTTCGAAGATCCCTTCGAAGTCCCGGCGCTGAATCGGGAGCAGCTTCGCGAGCGCCTTCCGGCGGCCCTCCTCGTCCGTGGCGACGATCATCTCGCGCATGAGCGTGATGCGGTCGCCCTCGAAGAACATGTGCTCCGTGCGACAGAGGCCAATGCCTTCCGCACCGAATTCGCGTGCCCGGCGCGCGTCGGCCGGAATGTCGGCGTTCGCGCGCACGCGCATCCGGCGCTTCGCGTCCGCCCACGACATGAGGCGGTCGAACTCTTTCCCCGCTTTGGGGGTGACGAGCTTCGCGGCTCCGAGGATGACGCGCCCCGTCGTCCCATCGACGGTAATCACCTGACCACGCTTGACCGCACGGCCATTCACGCGGAATCGCCCAGCGGACGGATCGACATCCAGCTCTTTCGCGCCAACGACGCAGGTCTTACCCATGCCGCGGGCGACGACCGCCGCATGGCTCGTCATTCCGCCCCGTGCGGTGAGGATAGCGCGCGCCGCCACGATACCATGGTAGTCCTCGGGCGACGTCTCGGGGCGCACGAGGATGACATCGTGGC
This sequence comes from Gemmatimonadota bacterium, assembly GCA_003221075.1. Taxonomy (GTDB): domain Bacteria; phylum Gemmatimonadota; class Gemmatimonadetes; order Gemmatimonadales; family GWC2-71-9; genus 20CM-2-65-7. The sequence continues at coordinate 716 of QHUF01000180.1, read as the reverse complement.
CCTTTTTCTTGAGCACCTCGGCTTCGTCGGCATCGAACACGACCTCGCCGGTCGCCGCTCCAGGCGAGGCGGGGAGCCCTTTGGCCAGCACGGTCACGCTGGAGCGTGGATCGACCATGGGATGGAACAGCTGATCCAGATCCTGCGGCGGCACGCGCTGGATCGCTTCGTCTTCTGTAATCAGCCCCTCGTCCACCATTTCCACAGCACTCCGAACCGCCGCCATTCCGGTCCGTTGCGCGCGACGCGTCTGCAGCATGTACAGCTGGCCGTGCTCGAACGTGAACTCCACGTCCTGCACGTCTTTGAAGTGCTTCTCGAGTTTGGTCGCCAGGCGGTCGAGCTCGCGGTAGATCTTGGCGAGTTTGCCGCGCTTCATTCTCTGGATCGACTCGGGCGTACGTGCGCCGGAGACCACGTCCTCGCCCTGCGCGTTGGTCAGCACGTCGCCGTTCAGCACGTGCTCGCCGGTGCTGCAGTCGCGCGTGAATGCCACGCCCGTGCCGCAGTCGTCGCCCATGTTGCCATAGACCATGGCGACGATGTTCACGGCGGTCCCCAGGCTGTCAGGAATGCCGTTGACCTGGCGGTAGTCCTTGGCACGTTTGGTGTGCCAGCTCTTGAAGACCGCTTCAATCGCGCCCCACAGCTGTTCCTGCGGATCGTCGGGGAAGGGATGGCCCGTGCGCTTCTTCACGATCGTCTTGAAGTCGTGC
>QHUF01000179.1 GCA_003221075.1 Gemmatimonadota bacterium | reverse complement strand
GCGTGTACTCACACACCGACGTTGTCGGCGTCGAGCTGGCCGGGGCACTCAAGAACGTGATTGCCCTGGCCGCCGGTATCCTCGAAGGCTTGGGGCTCGGGTTCAACACGCGCGCCGCCCTGATCACCCGCGGGCTCGCCGAAATCACGCGGCTCGGCGTGGCGCTCGGGGCACAGCCGATGACGTTTGCGGGCCTCGCGGGCATGGGAGACCTGATCCTGACGGCGACCGGCGCCCTGTCGCGCAACCGCACCCTGGGCGTAGCGCTGGGGCAGGGGAAAACCCTGGAGCAGGCGCTCGCGGGGAAACCGGCCGTCGTCGAAGGCGTCAACACGACTCGCACGGCTGTGGCCCTGGGCGAACGCCACGGGGTCGAGCTGCCGATCGCGCGCGAAGTCGCCAACGTGCTGTTCCAGAACAAGCCGCCGCGCCAGGCCGTGAGCGACCTGATGGAGCGCGAGCTGAAGGCGGAAGGGGAGGGAGGGGGCCGATGAGCAGCACACCCGCCCAACCCGTCCAGGAGTTCTTCTCGATCGGCGAGGTCTGCCACCTCACCGACCTGAAACCGCACGTGCTGCGCTACTGGGAGAGTCAGTTCCGTTTTCTCAATCCCGCCAAGAATCGCTCGGGCAATCGCGTCTACCAGCGGCGCGAGATCGAGCTGATCATGCTGGTGAAACACCTGCTGTACACGGAGAAATACACGATCGAGGGCGCGCGCCAGAAAATCGAGCAGTACCGTCGCTCGGGCGAGCTCAAGCCCGAAGCGCGGCGTGCGTTGGCCACCGAAACCGTCAAGGAGCTCCGCGCTGAGCTCAAGTCGGTGCTTGGCATCCTCGAAGGGAGCTGAGGTGCGGGTTGCTGTCGTCGTTCCCGCCTACCAGGCCGCGGCTACAATCCTTGACATTGTTGCGCACACACGCGCGGTTGTTCCCGATGCACACGTGATCATCGTCGACGACGGGTCCACGGATGGGACGGGGGAAGCGGTGAGGGAGACTGGTGTCACCCTGGTCGCTCATCCGCGAAACCGCGGGAAGGGTGTCGCGCTCCGCAGCGGCATTGCGCGGGCGTGTGCCGACGGGGCGGACGTGATCGTGACCCTCGATGCCGACGGGCAGCACCTCCCTGTGCTCATCGGGCGCCTCATTCAGCCGATCTCGGATGCCCGCGCCGATCTCGTTCTGGGCGCGCGATCTCGCAACCGCACCATGCCGCTGGGCCGGCGGTTCACCAACTGGTTCTCAGCGGTCCTCGCGTCACGGATTGGCGGGCAGCAGGTGCGCGATGCGCAGACGGGGTTCCGGGCTTTTACGCGCGCCGTTGCCGAGCGCCTGCACCCGGCTGGGGATCGCTACGAGTACGAGGCTAACTTTCTGCTCGACGCGCTGCGCACCGGTTTTCGGGTGACCTCCGTAGACATCCCGACGGTCTACGGTCCGCGTAGTCACTTTCGGTCGTGGACGGATACCTGGCTGATGGCACGCGCATTTGCGCGGTACGCCGGTCGGATCGTGGCAGGAGCAACGTGACCACTCCACGCGACAACGGTTTGCGTATCCTGGTTTCGAATGACGACGGCGTCCTGGCGCCGGGCATCGCGCTGCTCGCCGATGTCTGCGCCACCGTCGGGCAGGTGACGGTTGTTGCGCCCGACCGCGAGCAGAGCGGGACGTCGCACTCGCTGACGTTGCACCGGCCGCTGCGAGCGCACCGGCGATCTGACGGGGCATTCCAGGTCGACGGCACCCCGACCGATTGCGTCCTGCTCGCGCTCAGCACGCTCATGCCGGATGGCCCCAACTGGGTCATTTCCGGCGTGAACCACGGCCCGAACATGGGCGAGGACGTGCTGTACTCGGGTACCGTCGCCGCGGCGATGGAGGGACTAGCAGCCGGCATCCCCGGCATCGCGGTGTCGTACGGCAGCTTCGATCTCGAACACCTCGAGAGCCATCGCCCCGGGCTGCAACGGATCATCGAGCGTATCGTGCGCGTCGAAAACTTCCCCGGTGAGACGCTGCTGAACATCAATCTTCCGGCGATTCCGGGCGACCAAGTCAAAGGCGTGAAGGCCACCAACCTTGGCAGCCGGGTGTTCCACGAGGAGGTCGCCAAAATGAAGGACCCGTGGGGCCGCGAGATCCACTGGATCGGGGGAGGGCATGTGACCTGGTCGGGTGGCGCCGATTCGGACTTCCAGGCGGTGAAGGATGGGTACATCTCCGTCACGCCACTGCACGTCGACCTGACGAATTACAAGCTGCTCGAAGTCGTCAGGAAGTGGGATCTGGGGAAGTGACAGGCAGCCGCGACACCTATGGCGGCTACCGCGCGCGCCTGGTCGAGCAGCTCCGTGCCCAGGGCATTCGTGACCTCCCCGTGCTGCGCGCCTTTGCGGCGACGCCGCGCCATCTGTTCGTTCCCGAAGCGGTGCGCCATCGCGCGTACGAGGACGCCGCCCTTCCCATCGGGGTAGGGCAGACGATCTCGCAGCCTTTCACGCAGGCCCGTTATCTCGAGGCCCTCGGCCTCAAGGGGAACGAGCGCGTCCTCGAGATCGGCACGGGGTCTGGGTATCAGACCGCGCTGCTCGCGGCGCTGGCGGAGCAGGTCTTCACGATCGAGCGCGTCCGGTCGCTCGCCGAGACCGCGCAGGCGGCGTTGCGCGCCGCAGGGGTCAGCAACGTCTCCGTCCTGGTCGGCGACGGCACGCTGGGGTGGAGCGCCTATGCGCCCTACCACGCGATCCTCGTCGCGGCCGGGGGCCCCGAGGTCCCGCCGCCGCTCGTCGAACAGCTCTCGCCCAGTGGCCGCATGATCATCCCCTTGGGCGCGAAAGGCGCGCAGACGCTCACGCTGGTCCGTCGCACGGCCGAGGGAATTCGGGCGACGCCGATCGGTGACGCCCGCTTTGTCCCACTGGTGGGCGAGCACGGCTTCGATGCTTGAGCGGTCCATCGACTGGCTGCTACACACGCTGCTCGACCTCGGCTACCCCGGCATCATCGCGCTTATGGCGATGGAGTCGTCGATCCTGCCGGTGCCGAGCGAGCTCGTGATGCCGCCGGCGGGCTACTGGGCCGCCAAGGGGCAGATGAGCTTCGCTGTAGCGCTCGTGTGCGGCGTGTTGGGGAGCGTCATTGGGGCACTCGCCAACTATTACGGCGCGCAGCTCATCGGGCGGCCGCTGATCCGGCGCTACGGCAAGTACGTCCTTCTCAGCGAAAAGAACCTGCTGCGCTCTGAGCGGTTTTTCGCCGAGCATGGAGAGATCAGCACTTTGATCGGGCGGCTGTTCCCGGTGATCCGCCACCTCATCTCGATTCCGGCGGGACTGCACCGGATGCCGTTGCCGAAGTTCATCCTCTATACCGCCGCCGGCGCCGCGGTGTGGTGCGCGATCCTCACGTGGATCGGATACTTCCTGGGCCAGCATGAGGGAGCGCTGCGGACCGAAGAGATCCATCGCTATGTCACGTGGGCGCTGCTGGTCTTGATACCGGTGACGCTGATTGTCATTGGGATTTATGTCCTGCGTCGTCGACGTCCGAAATGAGTCTCCGCCGCTGGGTTATCCGAGGGCGCGTTCAGGGCGTGGGGTTCAGGTGGTTTGTCATGCGTGAGGCGGAGCGGCTGAAACTCGGTGGGTACGTACAGAACCTTCCTGATGGCTCGGTTGAAGTAGTTTCTGAGGGACCTGAGACGGCACTTGAAGCGTTGGAGGCTCACTTGAAGCGCGGGCCATCGCATGCCCGTGTCGACGACGTCGCACGGCTTCAAGTTCCACTTGAGCTCGACGTGCCGAGGTCATTTGACATCCGCTAAATCACCGCTGATCGACGAGCTGAAGCGCACGATTCGCGACGTGAACAACTTTCCCAAGCCCGGGATCGTGTTCAAGGACGTCACGCCCGTGCTGCTGGACGTGAAGCTGTTTCGGCGGGCGGCCGTGGCGATGGCAGAACCGTACCGCGACGCGGGCATCACGCGCGTGGTCGCGATCGAATCGCGCGGCTTTTTGTTCGGCGCGCCGATCGCGCTCGAGCTCGGGGCAGGGCTGGTCCCGATCCGCAAGCCGGGGAAGCTCCCCGCCGCGACCCAGCGCGTGGACTACGCGCTCGAGTACGGGACTGACGCCCTGGAAATGCATCATGACGCGGTCCAGGCGGGCGATCGCGTGCTGGTCGTGGACGACGTCCTCGCCACGGGCGGCACCGCGAACGCGGCTGCCCAGCTCGTCGGCGGAACGGGCGCAGCTGTCGTCGGATTCAGCTTCCTGATCGAGCTCGATTTTTTGAAGGGCCGTCAGCGCTTACAGGGTAGGCGCGTCGAGGCCTTGCTGCACTACGCCTAACTCACGTACATTTCGCCGTTTACGCCCCCGGAACACGCCCCTGTAGCTCAGGTGGATAGAGCAGCGGTTTCCTAAACCGTTGGCCGGGTGTTCGAGTCACCCCAGGGGCACTGACTACTGAACGCTCAATGATCATTGATCAATGATCACTGGACATTGATCATTCGGACGGAGTCCGCATTGGCAACTGCAACTGGCACCACCGGAAAGCCCGCGAACCGAAGCGCCGCCGGCACGAGTGCGGCAGCACCTCCGGGGGCTCCGAGGCCGCCGTTGATCGATCGAGTGGTCGGCTGGGCAAAGGCTCACAAGAAAATCACATGGTGGACCGGTGGGATTCTGCTCGTGGGGGCTGGGCTATTCCTCTGGACGCTGTCCACTCAACGCCGGACTGAGGAGATCGCGAGCCGCGACCTTCAGGGCGCGCGCTTTGCTTTCGAGAATCAGAACCTGCCGCTGGCTGCGAGCGAGCTCGCGAAAGTGATCGCGAACTATGCCGAGACGAACGCGGCTGCCGAGGCCCGGATACTCCTTGCCAACGTGCGGCTTCTCGAGAAGCAGCCGCAGCAGGCCGTCACAGTCCTCAAGGACTTCGCTCCTGGGGCTCCGCAGGCGTATCGCGCGCAGGCCTATGGGCTGCTGGGCGCCGCGTACGAGGATATGCGTCAGCCGCGGCAGGCCGGAGAAGCGTACGAAAACGGGTCTGCAGCGGCCCGCCTGGACTTCCTGAAGGCCCAGATGCTGTCCGATGCCGGTCGGGCCTGGACGAGCGCTGCAGACACAACCAGAGCCGTTGCCGACTATCGCCGGATCGTGACAGAGTTCGCGAAGGAGGGGATGGCGGCCGAAGCGAAGGTGCGCCTGAGCGAGCTCACGAAGGGTACAGCTTCGTAGCAGTATACTTCGTATAATAGATGTTATGTTAAGCTGAGCCACGTGTAAATGTGGACAAGCTCCTCAAGTAATGACACCTCTGAAGACCATTCTTCCCTCGCCAGCCAGCCAGACGTCGTCGTAGCGACCCCCGCTGTGGGCTTGTGTGGCGCGCACACCAAGCATCCGGCCGCTGCGGCTCTGGATATCGATTGGTAGCCGGCCCAGGCCCCACTCCTGAATCGCGCAGCCTGCGCCCACGGCACCGGTGCCACACGCCAAGGTCTCGCCTTCGATCCCGCGCTCATAGGTCCGCATCCGCCAGGTGCCGGTCCCGTCGGTCGAGACGAAGTTGATGTTGGCGCCTTCAGGCGCCAGCGCCGGGTCAAACCTCAGGGCTCGCCCGCGCTCGATCAGCGCGACGGCGTCCACGTCATCGACGAGGACGATGAGGTGCGGCACACCGACTTTGGTGCGCACAGCCTGCCGTTCGCCTGCAGCGAGTGACAGCCCTGCAACGGCCGCTGGCCGTTCCACGGCGGCGAGGTTGAGCTCTGCCCGCCCGGTCCCGACGGCGCGGCTCTTGTAGGTCCCGGCATCGGTTTCGAGATCCATCCCGTCGGGCGTGCCAACGCCGAGATGTACGGCGAGCGTCGTACTGCAGAGGGCGGCATTGCCGCACATGGCGGCGTGGGATCCATCGGCGTTGTAGTAGATCATGCGGGCGGCGCCGGCATGCGAGCCCGGCCCGACGAAGACGATGCCGTCGGCCCCGATGCCCGTTCCCCGCGCGCACACGGCCTGCATGTCGTCTGCCGTCCAGTCGCCGGGCGCGGACACATGCGCGTTTACCATGACGAAATCGTTGCCCGATCCCGTCATCTTGTAGATCGGGAGGCCGATCAGATGCGGCCGAACCAGGCCATGAACCGGAGGCGCGGCACCTTCCACACCGCCTCGCGGACGATCGCCCGGTTCATCTTGCTTTGCCCCTCGGCCCGGTCGACGAACACGATCGGAATCTCGCGGAGCTTGAACCCTTTTCGCCATGCGCGAACACTCATCTCGATTTGAAAGGCGTACCCGTTGGAACCGACCGCCGAAAGGTCAATCGCCTCGAGCACGCGTCTGCGAAAGCACTTGAACCCACCCGTCAGATCCCAGATCCTGAGGCCCGTAAACATGCGGGCATACACATTGGCGAAGTACGATAGCATCAGACGGCCCATCGGCCAATTGACGATGGTCACCTTGCCGTGCAGGTACCGTGAGCCCAGCACGAGATCGGCGTCCTCGATGGCCGTGAGAAACTCCTTGAGGTGCGCCGGATCGTGGGAGAAGTCGGCGTCCATTTCGAAGATGTAGTCATACCCCCGCTCCAGCGCCCACTTGAAGCCGGCGATGTACGCCGTCCCCAGCCCGAGCTTCCCCTCCCGGTGCATCGTGTGGACGCGCGGGTTCGTGCGGGCCATCTCGTCCGCGATCCGCCCTGTCCCGTCCGGCGAGTTGTCGTCGACCACGAGCACTTCGAGCCGGGGATCCTGCGCCAGCACTTGCGGCACGATGTGCGGGAGGTTGACCGCCTCGTTGTAGCTTGGGATGATGACGAGAGCCCGTTCAGCCACGCCGGCGTCTCCGTGCGACGACCGGCGGAACGATGAAGCCCGCCAGCACGACGGCGAGACTCACGAGGCCGATGACAATACCCCGGGCGATGGCCTTCGAGTGATAGCTCAGCTCGAGCTGTTTGACGCCCGGCGCTACCGGGATGGTCAGCAGGGCGTTATCTCCACGGAGCACCTGCCCCGGGTGCCCGTCCACGTTGACTGACCAATCGAGGTACCAGTTCTCGGCGATCAGGACGTAGCTGGAGTCGCGCGGCGGCGGGTCCAGGGTGATCGACATCCGCCCGGGTCCCCAGTTTGTCACCTTGCCGTGCGACGCCGAGGCAGGCGGTATCGCGCGGAGCGGCGCCGGGTTGATTGGCGCGCTCGTCGGAAGCAATACGACGCGATCGTATCCGGGTAGTCGCGGATCGGCGAGCGTTGGCGGCACGAGCGAATCCGCTGCCAGCTTCACCGCCGCCGGCACGACTCGCACATAAGGTGACGCGGTGTCCGCTTGGTAAAGAAAAGCACGTGTGCCCGCGCCGGTTGTCACTGGGCCAAGGACGCGATGATACCCTGGTAGGGTGATCGTATCGGGTGCGATGACGTAACGAACGGCAAGCAAGTCCCACAGTTTGGTCGACGTCAACAAGTAGCGCCACTCGTTCCGGCCGCCCAGGAGTTCATCGTAGTATCGCAACTCACTACCCTGATAGCCGACCACCTGCGGAATGTCGAACGCCATCAAGACGTTTTGCGGGTAGACGTCGGCGCGCATTAGTGGCGCAAGGTTGAGGACGCGGAGCGGCTTGGGTTCCGCCTGGAGGCGGGCGACAAGTTCGTCGGTCCGATAGAGACCCTGGTGGGGAGACGGGGCGTACTGCCAGAAGGGCTGGCCATTGCGCCAGAGGTCGAACCCGACGAGCAGCGGCAGCCCCAACACGAGGAGCCACAACGGAACGCGTCCCTTGAGCCACCCCCAGGCCAGCACCGCAACGCCTGCCAGTGTTATCGCCCCAATGAGCGTCGAAAGGCGTATGAATGATCCCCGGGCGATGGCCACCGAAAGTCGTTCGGGATGGTCGCCTCCCAGCGCCAACGCCTGGGCGAGCTGGCCGAAGACACCAGTCAAGCCAAGCAGCGCGATCACGCCGGCCGCGATCAACCAGACGCGGGCGTGCTTTGCGGCCACGGTGTCGCGACGCTCGAGACGGTCCACACCGAATGCCGCGAACATTGCCGTGCAGAACGCCACGATGAAGAACACCATCCCGGGTGCGCGCGTCTTCTTCACCATCGGCATCACCTTCCACCACAGATGGTAGAACGGCGTGGACGCACCCAGCGCGATGAGGAGAAACAGCAGGCCGATGCCGCCGAGCCACCAGACGAGCCGGCGGCGCTGATCGCCGAAGCCCAGGATGGCGAGCGCTACGACCGGGAGTCCTAGGTACTCGGAGTGCAGCTTTAGCGGATTGGATCCCCAGTATGTCTCAAAGTCGAGACCGGTAAAGCCCGCGATGATGAACTCGGGGATGTGATTCCACGGAATGCCGAAGGACGTGGACCCCTCATAGCCCACGGAGTACCCCCCTGCCCTGGGCGAATGGGGGATGTATTGAATGAAGGGAACGATCTGCGGCGCCGCGATCCCGAATCCCACGACCACAGCGACAAACACGATTCCGAGTCTGATCAGGCGACTGCGCAATGAATCGGGACTGGGTTCTGCGAACGTCAAGTACAGCGCGAACGGCGCCGCGGCGATCAACAGGTAGTAGGTCGTCTGCACATGCGGGCTGAG
>QHUF01000178.1 GCA_003221075.1 Gemmatimonadota bacterium | reverse complement strand
GTCGTCGAGGCCTCGCTGTTGCCGCGCGCCGCGACGGAGGGCACCACGACCACGACTCCCGGTGAGGGGGGCAAAGGGTTCAAGGTCGAGGAGGGTGCGTCGCTGCCGGACGGGATCGTCACCTTCCTGATGACGGACATCGTCGAGTCGACGCCGCTGTGGCTGCAGAGCAGGGCGTCGATGTACCAGGCGATGCGCCGCCACGACCAGCTGCTGACGGGCGCGATCGAGGCGAGCGGGGGGATCGTGTTGAAAGAGCGGGGTGAGGGCGATTCGTTCTTCGCCGTGTTCCTGCGCGCGACGGATGCGGTGGTGGCGGCGGTCGAGGCGCAGATGGCGATGCAGTCCGAGCAGTGGCCGGACCGGTTGTCGCTCGCGGTGCGGATGGCGGTGCTGACTGGTGAGGCGGACGCCGCCGACCGGGACTATCGCTCGCCGGCCGTGAACCGGTGCGCGAAGCTTCGGCGGCGGGCGGTGGGACGGCAGATCCTCGTGTCGGAGACGACGTACTCGATCGTGGCCGACATACTGCGCGACGACATCCGGCTGGTGTCGGTGGGAAAGCGTCGCCTCGAGGGACACGACCGGCCCGAAGAGGTGTACGTGGTCGAGCACGCGGAGGTGGAGCTGGTCGGGGCCGTGGACGAGGACGAGGTGCTGGCCTAAACAGGCTGGATTGACACGCCCGATACGCTGAGGCTGGTTGGCCGGCGGGGGAGGGAACGGTCACAGAAGGGAGGGACCCCGCCAGGGGTATCTCTATTCGGCTGGAAGGCCTGGCGGCGAAATGCCGTTGAATGTTGAGCGATGGCGAAGAGTGACCCAAGCGCCGCAGGCGGCATAACGATCGATCGCTTCTCGGTCGTGTTGGTCGCGGTCGCTGCCACGCTGTGGGCCTCCGACGCCTACTTCCGCAACCAATTGATCGGCCACCTCACCCCGACGCAGATTGTCGTGGCTGAGGATGCGCTGATCACACTGTTCCTCTTACCCATCCTGGTGCGCAGCGCACACGAGCTACGCCATCTCGGTTGGAGAGGATGGCTTGCCGTCGGAATCATTGCGGTGGGCGCACAGTCCCTGGCCACCATTCTGTTCACTGCGTCCTTTCAGGAAGCCGCGACCTACCAGGTCTTCGCCGAAACCTTCGTCCTTCAGCAGACGCAGCCCATAATCGCGATTCTTCTGGCCTGGATCATCCTTGGCGAACGCAGGCGTCCATGGTTCTGGCCGGCCCTGATCGTCGCCATGGCGGGGGTATACCTGGTTGTGTTCGCCCAGGACCCGACGGCGCCGGTATCGGCGCTGCAGAACGGACGCGTCCAGGTCGGGTTGCTCGCTTTGGGTGCGGCTGTGCTCTGGGCAAGCGGAACGGTCTTGGGGCGGTTCGCGCTCGGCACGATCAGCTTCTGGAGCATGACGTCGCTTCGCTTCACCCTGGCCCTGCCTTTTCTCGTGGCGGTAGTTCTGGTCCAGTATGGGTTGGGCGCCTTCTCGCACTATCAGTTCACCGATTTCGTGCCCAACCTGCTGGCGATCGCGCTCGTTCCAGGCTTGCTTGCCCTGCTGCTTTACTACCGCGCTCTCTCTCGTACGCCTGCATCCCTGGCCACCATCGCGGAGATGGCGTATCCGGTCGCGGCGACGTTCATTGCTTCGGCCCCTCCCCCGTGGGGTTTCAATCAACCCATCTACGCCGTACAACTGGTCGGCACGGCGCTTCTGATCGGGGTGATCGTCTTCCTCAACCTGACCAAAGAGCGCGCCGCGGAGGTTTCGCAGGCGGCCCTCAAGCTCGCCGAGAGCTGAGGGAACGAGGAGACAGGCATATATAGATAAGGACGCGCGCTAGGGCCGGGCCTGGGCGCCGATCCTGTGTCGGAAGGCCGCCGACGATCTCCGCCAGCTGATCCAGGCTCCCGCGAGCATCGCGACCAGGAACAACAGCAACCCCGCGCCCAGGATCGACGGCCCGATCCGGCCTGCCGCGACAGCCGCCAGGAGAGGCGCCCAGTCGACGGTCGCGGCGGCGTTGAGCCACGCGATCAGCCCGCAGACAAACGCAAAGCCCGCGATGTTCCATCGCTTCTCCTCACGCGACATCTGGCCGAGGTCGAGGCGTCGCTGCCTTGGCGCCACCCGCACCCCGCTGAGACGTGTGAGCAACACGAGCCACACGACCAGCATCACGACGCCGATGGCGAGCGCGATCCATGGGTACGCGGTCTTGTCGATCGGCGACAGGTCGGCCGAGCCGGCCCACGCCGCCATCGGCAGCGCCCATATCAAGCTGCTCAACGCTGCAAAGCCGGTCCGGCCGAAACGATCGACGAGCCGGTTCACGAGAGCGCGTACCGGTTCGCGAGGTGTTGCTCGAACGTGATCACTCCCTCCCTGTGGTCGGGGGATGTTAGCCGACCCTCGGCGAACTGTCGACTGAAATTGAACGCCAATGGCAAGTCGACCAGGCGCCGGCGCGCCTTGCGGGCCTGGAGCCACGATTCCGCGATCGACTTGAAGGTGCGAACTTCGGGGCCTCCGAAGTCGGCAAGCAATCCCGCGGGTTCGCCGAGCGCGACTTCGACCACGCGGCGCGCGACCTCGTCCGCGTCCACCGGTTGAAATTGCCAGCGAAACGGAACGGCCGTGATTCCGGGCATTCGCGAGAAGCCGCGCAGCAGAAGCTCCATGAAGTCGTGGAACTGCGTGGCGCGAAGAATCGACCACGGGACGCCGCCTTCGCGCACCACCTGCTCGGCATCCACCTTTGTCTGGTAGTACGGGTAGCTGACCCCGTCGATGCCGACGATGGAGGTGAAAACGACACGGCGGATGTGGGCGGCGCGGGCAAGCTCGAGCATGCGGCGGGTGCCGCCTACGTCTGTGGCGCGCAGGCGCAGCGGATCGCGCGTCGCCGATGCGGCGTGGACGACGACCTCCATGCCCGCGAGCGCCCTGGCCACTCCCTCACCCGTCCTGATGTCGCCGTGTACCGCGTCGATGTGGCCGCGCGGCTGGCGGCTCAGGATGCGCGCGCGGTGGCCGGACTGACGCAGCCGCGTCACGACGTGGCGCCCCAGGGTGCCCGTCCCGCCGGTCACCAGGATGTTCACTATCCGTTCGTTCCGAGCTGCTCACCGAAAAACGCCAGCACGCGACGCCACGAATCGTCGGCAGCTTCTTTGTCGTAAGCGCTGCCGCGGTCGTTGGCGAAAGAGTGGCGGCTCTCCGGATAGATCTTGATTTCGTGCGCGATGCCATGACGCGTCAGAGCGGCGTCGAGCGACCGTCCGGCTCCGGCGGTGAAGTCCCGTCCGGGATACGAGCCCACGACCGGGCACGCGCGCTTCACCACGTCGAGCGGCCGCGGGTTGGCGGCGTAGAAGGGCGCGATCGCCTTGAGCCGCGAGTCCGTGCATGCCCACGCGATGGCGAAGCTTCCGCCCATGCAGAACCCGATCGCACCCAGGCGCCGGGCATCGACCTCGGGAAGCTTGACGAGGTACGTCAGCGCGGCTTTCAGGTCCTCGACCCCATAGCGATTGACCGAGCCCAGGAGCATTCCCGCCATGTATCGGGCCATGCAGATCGCGCGGTTGCGGCCCCCGAAGAGGTCCGCCGCGAGCGCGGCGTAGCCGGCGTCGGCGAAGCGACGCGTGATGTCGCGGATGTTGTCGTTGACGCCGTACGCCTCATGGATTACGACCACGCCGGGAAACGGCCCGTGGCCCTCTGGAACGGCCAGGAATCCCCCACCCTTCAGCTCGCTCGTCTTGATGTCGCGCGTTTGCATCTTCTGCTCGGAGCCACACGAGATGGTAGCGGCGGCGGGCGGGCGGCCGAAGTGGGGCGGGTATTCTTTAGGTTGCCCGATCGGGAGCGCGGCGTGGGCCCGTGGCGCAGTTGGGAGCGCGTCTGAATGGCATTCAGAAGGTCAGGGGTTCGAATCCCCTCGGGTCCACCATCTGCCCAGATGACGACGTGCAGATGTTTTTGCGCCGCCGCTGAAGATTCTCCTTGACGTTTTCCGAGCCGATGCTACACTTCGCCAACTTCACAGCCGCCGCGTGCACCGTGTCTAGAGGGAGGAAGGGTGCTTTCGCCTGGGGTTGGTCGCCATTCATGGCGCCTCCACGTGTCGTTTCGCTCGGTGGATCGCGGTCACTAAACCCGTTTGATCAAGGCCGCGCTTGCCGGGATCGGATCGGTGACCTGGTCGGTCGCCGCCTTCTCCGCGGCCACCATCGCCGTCCAGGCGGCGATACAACCGGTGCCCATGGACACCACCGCAGGCGCCGCCGCATCCGCGAGCCAGGTAACGGCGACATCGCCGGCGATCGTCCGGCTCACCGACGGGCCTGGGGCTGGTCAGCTCACCATCCAGCTCGACCGACCGTTCGCGGACGCGCGCATCGAGCAGATAAGCAATCAGCTCGGCACCGAGATCATCGGCTCCTTTCCCTCCTTCGGCACCTACGTCGTGCAGCGGCCGAGCATCTCGGTCGAGGTCACCGGCCCCAACAGCGCGGCGATCCAGTTTCCGAAGTTCGTGGGCTGGTCGCAGATCAGCTCCTACATCACGACCAACGGATTGACGCTCGTGCCCGGCCGCTACCGACCTGACGACGGCGGCTGGTACGTCAACGTCACGCTGCCGAAGATCTCCGTGCAGCCGATCGACGCCTACGCCGGACTCTGGCAGGTGCAGCTTCCTGGCCATCCGGCGCTCGAGCAGGTGAAGATCTGGGCGACCTCGAAGGGCTTCACCGTCGTGAGCTTCAACCAGGGCACCGGCATCGCGACGCTCCGCGGCCACGCCGTGCCGCGGCCATACCTCACGACGGCGCAGATCATGGCGCTGCTGCGCAAGCTCATCCCCGCGCAGACCACGCAGACGCTGCCTCCCCTCGCCGCGGTGACCGGCCTCGCCGTCCAGCCCGGGACCGGCAAGCTCACCTGGAGCGCGGCGCAGAACGCGAGCGTCTACGCCGTGTGGCGATCGTCCAGCGTGACCGGACCCTGGGTCCTCGTCGCCCGCGTGTCGAACGCGGTGCGACCGCTGGCCTTCACGGACACGACGGCGCCGGTCGGTACATCGTTCTACCGGGTGACGTCGCTTCGCCGATGTCCGACGGGAATCGGTCTCGACTGCGACACGCAGTCCCCGCTCACGATGGACGCCGCGAGATCGTCAGGCATCGTCCTGGCCACGATCGCCGCGGCGACGACGGGAACCGGATCCAGCACCACCACCGGCGACCAGACGCAGACCGGATCCGGCTCGACCACAGACACCTCGGGTTCCGGGACCTCGG
>QHUF01000177.1 GCA_003221075.1 Gemmatimonadota bacterium | reverse complement strand
GTCGGCCCAGACCACGCGGCTCCCAAGGGCAAGCGGGACGCTCTCATCCACGACCGGCTCCACGAGCATCCAGCGCTTCATCGCACTCGGCGAGACGATGATCTCCCACACCTTGGCTGTGGTCGCCTGAATCTGGATGGCTCGTTTGACGGTGAGTTTTTTCATCGTTCCTCGCGCATGTACAGATCCGCCACCACTTCAGCGTCGCGAACACGGCCCTCAGCATGCGAGTGCCAGCACCGGCACGCTCGCCGGATTCGGACGCCTAATCCGAGCATTGTAGGACACTCTTATCTCGGAGCCTATTGAGATCGCTGAGCGGGTCTTGTACCACATCTCGTTTTCCACCAGAAACGCGAACCGCTTTCCGCTCAGATTCGCGGTCCATGCATCGCCGTGGTTTTTGTCTTGAGTCCAGAACACCGCCGTCGAGGCAAAGTCCCATTTGTTGCGAAAGCCTTTGCCCCAATAGAGGGCGAACTGCGGATCGTGACTCGCATTGGGATGGAGGCCCTGCGGGGTTGAGAAACCTGCGTGTTTTGGTGACTTTTGACGCGCTGGCGCCGTAGCCAAGTGGTAAGGCAGAGGTCTGCAAAACCTCGATTCGTCGGTTCGATTCCGACCGGCGCCTCTCCAGCAGGATAATGCGTTACGCCCTTCTGAACGCTGCCTGCTCTTCCGCCCAATGACGCCGTTACGCCTCGAGAGAAGGCGTTTTCACCTCCCCCGGTCATCGTCGATCCTGAGCTTCCCAGCCTGATAGCAGAGCAAATTGCTTTTGAGGCGGACCCCTACGCACGACGTGTTGTGCCACTGCATCACTGGCGGGTGGCGGGGTGCAACTCACACCTTTCCCTCGACGGATGGACACGCGGTCGGAGTGCCGATGGTCCCGGCGCCTGCCCCTGGGTGCCGTGCTGTGAGCGAGCAGTCCCCCTTGCCCCCGCGACCGGAAACCGAGCAAGCCGTCGAGGGTTACCTGCGGCATGCCGGTCGTGAGTTTCTCGTGGCGCTTCACACCACGCTGCGCTCCCTTAAGCTGTACCCGCTCGAGAATGCCCAAGTCCAGAAGGCGCTCGACGACCTCGTCGCAACCAGCACGAACATTGTAAATGCACAGGGCCAGCTCGACGTCCAGGTCGAGGCCGAGTTCATTTTTGTGAACGGGACGCGTCTGCGACTCGAGCTCAACAGCTTCGCCTTCTTCTCACACGTCTTTGGCGTGTTCCGGCACTGCGGCATCGGTGCGATCCGCATCCGCGAGCTCGTCGGCCGCCCGGAGCTGCAATTGCTCGTCGGGCTGCTGGTCTCCCAGGTGTCCAGAAAAGCCGATGCCGACACGGCGGTGGAGCTTGGCCGGAAACTCCAGGAAGCTGGCGTGACCGGGATTACCGTAGAGCCGCGTCACGCGCACGACTCGGTCGCAGGCGCTCCGGACGAAACGGGACGCAAAGAGGCCGCCAAGCGCACGTACGCGCGCTCCGTGGCGGTGACCAAGGAGGTAATCGACGGCGTCCGCCTGGGGCGTGCGACCAGCATAAAGAAAGTCAAGCGCGTCGTGCAAGGGATCGTGGACCAGGTGCTGCACGACGAGGCATCGCTTATCGGGCTCACCACCTTGCGCGACTACGACGAATACACGTTTACGCATTCGGTGAACGTGTGCACCTTCGCCGTGGCCCTGGGCCGGAAGCTCGGTCTCACCAAGCCCCAGCTCTGCGACCTCGGGTTGGCCGCGCTCCTCCACGACGTCGGCAAGGCCCGCGTCCCGCTCGACGTGCTGAACAAGGAAGGGAAGTTCAGCGAGGACGACTGGCGCCTCATGGTGGCCCACCCCTGGCTCGGCGTGCTTACCCTCTTCGGGCTGCGGGGGTCTGGGGAAGTCCCCTACCGGCCGATGATCCCCACATACGAGCATCACATGAAGGTGGATCTGACGGGCTACCCCAAGTCGATTCGGCCGCGCCAACTCTCTATCCTGTCGAAGATCATCGCCGTGGTCGACTCGTTCGACGCAGCGACCAGCCGCCGCTCGTATCGCACGGCGCCGATCCTGCCGGACCAGGTGCTGCGAGAGATGTGGCAGGATCGCTGGCGCGGCCACGATCCTGTGGTAGTCAAGGCGTTCATCAGCTTGCTCGGGATCTACCCGGTCGGGACGTGTGTGATTCTCGACACCCATGAGCTCGGGATCGTCCACGCCGTCAACCCCGACCCGACCCAGATCCACCGGCCACTGGTGCGCGTCGTGGCCGCGCCCGATGGAGTCCTCCAATCGCCCGGGTCTGTCGTCGACCTGGCTGAACGAGATGAGCACGGTGCCTTCCTGCGCACGATCACCAAAGTGACTGACCCGCAGAAATTCGGTCTCAAGGTCAGCGACTACTTCGTGTGAGGTGGGGCGCAATCGGGGCACACGTCGCATTAGTTGATCGCAGACCGGCACAGCGTCTCAGAAGTTCGATCGGCACTCACTCTTGCGGCAGCCGCGCTGTGCCTGTGGGCATGGCTGGTCCTGCGCCGCGCGACGCGGGCGTGACGCCCGTACTTTGTTCAGTCGCGCCCATGCTGTCGGTTCGAAACGGCGCGCGCGCGGTCGAGTTCTACAAGGCGGCCTTTCGGGCGATCGAGGTGTTTCGTGTGACGGATCCCGCCGGTTCGGTGGTGGCGCGGCTGAATGTTGATGGCGCGGAGTTCTGGCTGAGGGACGAGTCCCCTGAGCATGGCAACTTCAGTCCGGAGTCGCTCGGTGGCGGTTCCGTTCGAATGATCCTGACCGTGCCAAACCCGGACGCGATGTTCGCCAAAGCGATTGCCGCTGGCGCCCGAGAGGTCTTTCCAGTGGAGGAGTCGCACGGGTGGCGCTTGGGGCGGGTGGTCGATCCATTCGGCCATCACTGGGAGATCGGTCGCCCGCTGGCTCCGTAGATCAATAGTCCAGTCCTCAAGCACCGACTCTTGGCACGCCACCTGTCGATTTCCGGAGTCCTCGTTCGTCGTCTAGGTGAGCCAACTTCGAGAGAACGCTTTCAGGGAGGAGCGTCATGCAACCGACCACTAGGCTTTGGACTGGACGCGTCCTCAGCGCGCTGGCGGTACTCTTCATGCTTTTCGACACAATCGGGCATCTGCTGCGTAATCAGCCGGTCGTCGACGCATTTGCCAGGCTCGGCTATCCCTTGAGCCTCTCGGTCGGTCTAGGCGTCGTCGAGCTGGTCTGTACAATCGCGTATGTGTTTCAGCCGACGTCGATCCTCGGCGCGATTCTCCTGACGGGCTATCTCGGTGGCGCCGTCGCGGCGCAGGCGCGCATCGGCAGTCCGCTTCTTTCCACCACATTGTTTCCGATCTATATCGCCATTCTCGTATGGGGAGGGCTCTGGCTGCGTGACGAGCTGCTGCGTGCCCTGATTCCCCTTCGACGCAGGTAGCAAGGAGCGCATAGGGTTCGTGGAGTTCCGAGAGATCATTGCGTGGCTCAAGGACGATTACGGATTAGGACTGGGCCATGCACGGGCCATCGCCCATGTCATTCGACATGGTGCCGTGACCGAGAAGCCGTCACGGGCGCAGAAGTGAAGCCATCAAACCGGGCAACCCAACCAGGAGGAACCGATGTTCCGCAGCACCCTCACCGCGGTCATCATGCTCGGCGCCGCCACCGTTGCGGCTGCCCAGGCGACTGGTCACCGCGTCCAGGTCAACGGCATGCGGATGTACTACGAAGTGTCCGGCTCGGGTGAGCCGCTGATCGTACTGCACGGCGCCTACATGAACATCCCGACCATGGGCGCGATTATCCCGGAGCTCGCGAAGACGCATCGGGTTTACGCGCTCGAGCTGCAAGGGCACGGACGGACCACCGATATCGATCGCCCCATCACCTATCCCAACCTCGCGGACGACGTGGCCACGTTCATGGACGTCGTGGGGCTCAAGAAGGCCGACGTGTTTGGCTATTCGATGGGCGCCGCGACGGGGCTGCAGTTCGCGATCCGGCACCCGGAGAAGATCAACCGTCTGGTCGCGGCGTCCGCCGCGTACGACGCGCAGGGCTGGCAGCCGGAGTTCAAGGCGATGATCCCGCAGATGAACGTGGCCATGTTCCCTCCGATGCTCGAGCAGGAGTATCGGAAGCTCGCAGTCAACCCGAACGGTTTTCGCGAGCTCGCCCGCAAGCTGATCGCGCTCGAGAG
This sequence comes from Gemmatimonadota bacterium, assembly GCA_003221075.1. Lineage (GTDB taxonomy): Bacteria > Gemmatimonadota > Gemmatimonadetes > Gemmatimonadales > GWC2-71-9 > 20CM-2-65-7. The sequence goes on along the minus strand of QHUF01000177.1, from coordinate 5,647 downwards.
CGAGCCGATGGCGTGGGAGGCCGGCGTGAAGAGCATGAAGACCGCCGTGCTGATTATCGCCGGCGACGCAGACGTCTCTACGCTCGAGCACAACGTGTCCCTGTTCCGCCTCCTCGGCGGCGGCGCTATGGGCGACATGGGCAAACCGCTGGCGGCCTCGCGCCTCGCCATTTTGCCCGCGACCTCGCACACCGCCGTCATCACCCAGGTGGGCCTGCTGCACCCGATCATCGAGCAGTTCCTCAGAGGCGAAACTCCCAAGAGTTTCTTCGGCGGCAACTAGCGCGCATGACAAGGCGAGCCTGGCTCCTCTTCATTCTCAGCTCCGTGATCTGGGGCGTCCCGTATCTCTTCATCAAGATTGCGGTCGATGCCGGCATCGCGCCGGCATTCATCGCGTGGTCGCGCATCGCGCTCGCGGCAGCACTGCTGCTGCCGCTCGCGATTCGGCGCAAAGTGCTCCAGGGCCTGCGCGAGCGCACCGCCGCCATCATCGGCTACACCGCGTGTGAAGTCGCCGTCCCGTTCATCCTGATTTCGATCGGCGAGCAGTACATCACGTCGTCACTCACCGCGATTCTCGTCGCGACAATGCCACTGATGGTGGCGTTGCTCTCGCTGCGACTGATTCCCGGCGAGCACTTGAGCGGCAAGCGTCTGATCGGCCTGCTCATCGGCTTCGCCGGAGTCGTCGCTCTACTCGGCTTCGACGTCGCCGGCCGAGCGACCGAGCTGCTCGGCGCCGCGCTCGTGCTGGTGGCGACGCTCGGCTACGCCATCGCTCCGATCATCGTCAGCCGCCGGCTTTCGGATCTCGACCCGCTGGGACCCGTGACGGCGAGCCTGTTGATTGCCACCGTCGCGCTGCTCCCGCCGGCGATCGCGACATTTCCAGGCCAGCTACCATCGGTGTCTGCCCTGATCGCGATCGCCGTGCTGGGCATCATCTGCACCGCAGCCGGATTGCTCGTCTTCTTTCGGTTGATCGCCGAGGCCGGGCCGAGTCGAGCCAGCGTGATCACGTACGTGAATCCGCTGGTCGCGGTGATCGTGGGAGTCGTGACCCTGGGAGAGCGGCTCAGCCTCGTCTCGGTCGCAGGCTTGGGCTTGATCCTCGTCGGGTCGTGGGTTTCGACGGGAGGTTCCCACCCGTAGGTTTCGGGGTACGATAACGTCCCATCATCAGCACGCGCCTTCGTCCGTTCCGGCACACGATCATCACATCGTGCCGGACACCATCGCCCGACATGACGGGCATGGTGGGCATGCCAGCATGGTGGACGACTTCCGGCGCCGGTTCTGGATCTCACTCGCGCTCACACTCCCGGTGCTGGCGACTTCCGAGATGTTGCAGCATCTCGTGGGACTGCGTGGCGCGCTGGCCTTCCCCGGCGACCGCTACGTCGGGTTCGCGTTCGCCTCGGCCGTCTACTTCTACGGCGGCTGGCCCTTCCTGACGGGGCTCGTCGAGGAGTTGAAGAAGAAGTTGCCCGGCATGATGACGCTGGTCGGGCTCGCCATTACAGTCGCTTACGTCTACAGCGCGGTTGTCGTGTTCGGACTGCCAGGCTCCGTGTTCTTCTGGGAGACGGCGACCCTCATCGACATCATGCTGCTGGGTCATTGGCTCGAGATGCGCTCGGTGTTGGGTGCGTCGCGCGCGCTAGAAGAGCTCGTCCGCCTGCTTCCGGTGGAGGCACACCGTCTGCGTTCGGACGGCTCGACGGAAGACGTCCCGTTAACGGCTCTGAAAGCTGGCGATCTCGTGCTCGTGAAGCCCGGCGAGAAAATCCCGACGGACGGCACGATCACCGAAGGCCGCACCACGGTCAACCAGGCGTTGCTCACGGGAGAGTCCCAGCCGGTCGAAAAAGGTCCGGGCGACGCGGTGCTCGGCGGGGCGGTCAACGGCGAATCGGCGATCCCTGTGCGCGTGACGCGAACCGGCGCCGAGACCTACTTGGCGCAGGTGATCGATCTCGTCCGGCGCGCACAGGAAACCCGTTCGCGCACACAGGATCTCGCCAATCGCGCGGCGCTTTGGCTGACCATCATCGCGATCGTGACCGGCACAGGGACGCTCGTCGCGTGGCTCTTAGCCGGACGCGAGCTCGATTTTGCGCTCGAGCGCATGGTGACCGTTATGGTCATCACGTGCCCGCATGCGCTCGGCCTCGCGGTCCCGCTCGTGGTAGCCGTCTCGACGGCGCTCTCGGCGCGGAGCGGCCTCCTGATCCGTGATCGGGCGGCGTTCGAGCGCGCTCGTGCGCTCGATGCGATCGTCTTCGACAAGACGGGCACACTGACCGAAGGACGGTTCGGCGTCACCGACGTCATCTCACTCGATGGGCGCAGCGAGGGTGACATTCTGCGGCTGGCCGCCGCGATCGAAAGCCGATCCGAGCATCCGATTGCGACAGGTGTAGTGCGCGCTGCTACCGAAAGGGCGATCAAGTACCCGGCGCCGCAGGACGTTGCGGCCATCCCGGGTAGAGGCGCGCGCGGAATCGTGGACGGGACCCGGGTCGCTGTAGTGAGCCCCGGATATCTGAAGGAACAACGGCTTACGGCTGACCACGCGCTCGTGCGACAGGCGGCCCAGCAGGGCAAAACGGTTGTCTATGTGCTGGCCGAAACCAAAGTCGTCGGCGCTATCGCGCTGGCGGACATCATTCGGCCCGAGGCGAAGGAGGCGCTCACGAGACTAAAGGAAATGGGTATCCGCTCCATGATGCTTACGGGCGATGCAACGCCCGTCGCACGCTGGGTCGCGGAGGAGCTTGGTCTCGATGAGTACTTCGCCGAAGTCCTACCGGATCAAAAGGCTGCGAAGATACGGGAGATTAAGTCACGCGGGCTGACCGTCGCGATGGTGGGGGATGGTGTAAACGACGCCCCAGCTTTGGTGGAAGCGGACGTAGGTATCGCCATCGGTGCGGGCACGGACGTGGCGATCGAGTCCGCCGACGTCGTGTTGGTGCGGTCCGACCCGCGGGACGTTCCCGCGATCATCGACCTGGCCCGCGCGACGTACCGCAAGATCGTGCAGAACCTGTGGTGGGCCACGGGATACAACGCCGTGGCCATTCCACTCGCGGCCGGCGCGCTCTATCGGGCTACCGGCATTCTGCTATCGCCGGCGCTCGGAGCAGTCTTCATGTCGGCATCCACGGTGATCGTAGCCCTCAACGCCCAGCTGCTTGGCCGACGCACATGGTGGGCTAGAACCTCCGCAGGCCTGTGACGCGGTCCAGGCTGGCGGGGGTAGTAGAAAATGAAGATGGAGCCCATAAGACCGATCACCTGGATAGTGCTGGCGCTCACCGCTGCGGGGTGCGGCGAGTCGACCGGGCCGCTCGCGGACCTGAGCGGGCTTGGCACGAGCGTTGCCGTGGTCAACACCGTTTTCGCGTCGCCGCTCGTGCATTCGCTCGACGTCTTTCGGTTTGGGGTGCCATTGGCTGCACCTGCGGCGGGTGCGCCGCTCATTCCTGATTCGTTGCTCGGGAAGACGCTCGCGTTCACCTGCGCGTCGCAGCGCTACGCCGAGAGCGGCGACTCCGGCGCCCCGGCCACGGGCGTCCGGGTCGTGCTGTACCAGCGTGCTCCGGACGGGTCGATCGCGTGCCCGGCCACGGCGATTGGGCAGCTCGACCTGTTCGACGCCAGCGCGCCCGGTACGACGGCAGTACGCGGCGTGGCAACGGCTCCGGGTGGCGCCGCGCCGTTAGTCGACTACACCATCAGTCACAGCGCGGCGGATCCGGAGAACGTGGCGAGCGCAACGGGCTTCGTGAGCGACGGACAGCAGCGCTTGGACTTTCAGGTGACCGGGGAGCCCGGCTCCGGGTTACACAACACGATCGCCACCGTGCAGCTCGATGATTCCGCGGCGGACCTGCATGCGGTGCTGCACCATGCGGCGGAGATGGGCGTCGACACCTACGGTGACGACCTCGATCTCTCGGTCCAGCATGCGGCCGGGAGCGCCGAGTTGAAAGGCTCGGTCGGCTGGGCCAACACATTGCGGTCGTGGGACGAAATCGTTTTGGTCAACGATGCGCCGTTCGCGAAAGTGGGAGGGAGCTTCGTCCCGGAGAACGAGGGCCCCAGCATCAGCCCTATCGGCGGTCGGCCCTTCTTCACGGACGAAGAGCGTCGAGTCCTGCTCGACTTCGTGGGCGCGCCTAACTCGATCCGTGCTGGCCTTGCCGGCGTCCTCGGCGCCGGCGCGCGCCTGGTGAGGATCGCGCTATAGAGACAGGCTCACGTCACTGCACTTTCCGTCCCGGGACGTGCTGGCCGTTCTGATGTAGCACGAGCCCGTCTGCCCTGAACGTCAGCTGGGCGTCGACCGCCTTCAAAAAGAACGTCGAATCCGATTCCGCGAAGATCGCGAACCGCGGCTGCGCGGTCGCCTGAGCGAACAGGTGTGCGGCCTCGCGCGTGATGACGATGTGGAACGTCGGGGCCAGCTCGTATTCCCCCACATAGCGCTGCAGGATCAGCGAGTCCACTGCGACCTCGGTGTGCCGTTGCCGCGGGGGGCTGAGCGGGAACGTCTCGTCGAGCAGATGAAAGCCGATGTCGTCGACATTCTCGTTGCCGTTATTGCAGAGCACGACGACGGCGACGTGGCGCGCCGGATCGAAGCCGATGAAGCTGCGATAGCCGCCCGTCCCGCCGTTGTGCCACACGATCGTCCCAGCCGGCCGCGACAAAATGTGCCAGGCGAGACCGATCTTGAGGTTCGGGTTGTCGGTCGCGTGCCGCTCGCCGTGTGTCTGTTGCAGCGTCCGCGAGAGCGGGGCCCTTGTCGAATCGAGATTGGCCACGAGAAACGTGAGCATGTCGGCCGCGGTTGAACGCAGCGCCCCCGCGCCGGCGAGGGTCGGCAGGTCCCAATTGGGCACGACATGGCCGTCGCCACCGTGACCAAGTGCCAGGCGGGCGCGCAGCGCCGGTGTGAGGGTGATCGCCGTTTCTTTCATCTGCAGCGGCGTCAGAATTCGTCGCGTCACGAGCTGCTCGTAGCTCGTCCCCGCCTTGAGTGCGAGCGCGTGTCCCAGCAGGCCCACGCCGAGGTTCGAGTACTCATAGGTCGCGCCGATGTCGCGGCAGGCCGGAGGACTGTGTGGCCAGATCGAGCAATGTGATCTGGCGCCCGTTGCGTGAGGGGATGTGCGCCGAGCTCGGGAGATACTTCGCGACCGGATCGTCGAGCCGCACTTCGCGGCGGCTCACCATGTCGGCCAGGATCGACGCGGTGAAGACCTTCGTGATCGAGCCGATCTCGAACACGTCATCGGCGTCAACCCCAACCGCGACTATGCGCCTGCCCTGGTCCAGCAGCCCGACGACGATGCCCTCCCCGTGTTTGCCCGTGTCGGGAAGTGCACTGACGCGTGTCAGGAGGATCGCATGGACGGCGGAGTCGGATGGCAGGCCCTGCTGCAGACTCAGGACGAGCCCGAGGGATGCGATGAAATTCATGCGAGAATCTAGTATCTTCTCGCCGCCGTGCTTGTCCCCAAGCTTTTCACGACCCTCCAGGACTACAACCGGGAACAACTCACCCGGGACGTGATTGCCGGCGTCATCGTCGGCATCGTCGCACTGCCGCTGGCGATCGCCTTCGCCATCGCGA
>QHUF01000417.1 GCA_003221075.1 Gemmatimonadota bacterium | reverse complement strand
GTCGCGCTCGCCCTCGAATGTCTCGGCCCGGTCGTTGCCGCGCGCCACGATCGTCAGCCGCAGCTTGGTTTTCGGCGACACGCGATACTCGGCCCGGATGGAGCGGACCTGCTCGATCACCGTCTTCACGCGCGCAAACTCCTGATCGGCCCGCGGATCCTCGAGCTCCGCCCTCGGCGCCGGCCACTGCGCCGTCACGAGCAGCTCGTTCGCCTTCCGGCCGGGCAGTTTCTGCCAGAGCTCCTCAGTAATGAAAGGGACGATGGGGTGGAGCAAGCGCAGTGACAGGTCGAAGCAATACGCCAGCACCGCTTTGGCTGCCGGATCCTCGAGCCTGGGTTTCACCGCCTCCACGTACCAGTCGGCAAGCTCATTCCACACAAACTCGAAGCAGCGCTTGGCCGCCTCGTCGAGCCGGAACTGCTCGAGCGACGCGGTCGCCTCTCGGATCACGGCCTGCGCCCGCGACAGGATCCAGCGATCCGCCAGGGTGAGCGAGCGGCGATCGACGGCGTCGATCGCGGGCACGCTCTTGGGCAGCTGGCCCAGGACGAATTGCGCGATGTTCCACAGCTTGTTTGCGAAATTGCGGCCCGGCGCGAACGTCGTCTCAAGGTCGTTAGGATCGAGCAGGAGATCCGCGCCCAGCGCGGTGTTGGCCACGCACGTCCAGCGCAGCGCGTCGGCGCCGAACTTTTCCACCACGACGAGCGGATCGATCCCGTTGCCGAGCGACTTCGACATCTTGCGGTGTTTGGTGTCGCGCGCGATGCCGTGCAAGTACACCGTTGTGAACGGTTTCTTGCCCATGAAGTGGTAGCCCGACATGAGCATGCGAGCGACCCAGAAGAATAGAATGTCGGGCCCCGTCACCAGCGTGTGGCCGGGATAGAAGCGCGCCAGGTCGGGCGTTTGCTCCGGCCAGCCGAAGGTGGCAAAGGGCCAGAGCCACGACGAGAACCAGGTGTCGAGCACATCGGGATCCTGCTCGACGCCGGCGCGGCATTTGGGACACTTCTCCGGGTCTTCGCGATCCGCCCAGACATGCCCGTTCGCGCAGGTGAACACCGGTATGCGATGTCCCCACCACAGCTGTCGCGAGATGTTCCAGTCCCGGATGTTGTTCATCCAGTTCTCGAACGTCGCGTTCCAGCGTTCCGGCACGATGTGGAACTCGCCCGCCGCATACCCCTGCATCACGCGCTCGGCGAGCGGCTTCATCTTCACGAACCATTGGTCCGAGAGGCGCGGCTCGACGACCGTGTCGCACCGATAGCAGCGGCGCACTGAATGACGATGCGGTTCTGTTTTGACGAGCAGACCTTCGCGCTCTAATTGCTTGACGATCTTCTTTCGAGCTTCGAACCGATCAACGCCAACGAGATCCGGTGGAATTCGATGGGCTGATGGGCCGATGGGCTGATGGGCGGTCGGCCCATCGGCCCCGCTGCCCATCCGCCCATCTTCTTCCATGAT
>QHUF01000176.1 GCA_003221075.1 Gemmatimonadota bacterium | reverse complement strand
GTGCTGCTCGGGTATCTCGCTGTGCATCTCACGCAGCACACCATCACGCCACACTTCCACTTCGGCGAGGAGACGCACCCGGTGAGCTCGATCGCCGGGACCTCGGCGCTCGTTGGGTTGCTCTTGCACACCTTCTTCGACGGCGTGGCGATTGCGAGCGCGTTTCTGGTGCGCCCCGAGCTCGGCGTCATGGTCTTCATCGCGATCTTTCTCCACAAGCTGCCGGAAGGTGTAACGATCTCGAGCCTGATGCTGGCGGGCGGCCGGTCTGGCGGTCGCGCGGTCGGAGCGGCGGCGCTGCTGGGTATCGCCACGCTGCTGGGCGTCGTGCTCACCGAGGAGTTGGGGTTCCTGGTCCAACATGGGCTGGCGCTCTCGGCTGGCGTGACGATCTATGTCGCGGCGTCGAATCTCGTTCCCGAGTTTCAGGGCAAGAAGGGGTGGGCGCTTCCGTCGGCATTCTTTGCCGGCGCTGCCATTTTCTTCCTAACCAAGACGTTGATGGATGGCGTGTCGTGACCGAGCCCACGTTGTTCCAGGGCTCGACCGAGCCGTTAGCGGCACGCATGCGCCCCAAGACACTCGATCAATTCCTCGGGCAGGAGCATCTCCTCGGCCCGGGGAAAGCCCTCGGCGACCTGATCCGCCGCGGCGATGTTGGGTCGTGCATTTTCTGGGGGCCGCCGGGCTCCGGCAAGACCACGCTGGCCAAGATCATCGCCAACTACACCGATCGCCACTTCGAGCCGTTTTCCGCCGTGACCGAAGGCGTGGCCCGCGTGCGCGAGATCATCAAGGAAGCGGAAGAGCGGCTCAAGTACAACGGACAGGGCACGATCCTGTTCTGCGATGAAATCCACCGCTTCAACAAAGGGCAGCAAGACGCGTTCTTGCCGTGGGTCGAGAACGGCATCATCACGCTCATCGGAGCGACCACGGAGAACCCGAGCTTCGAGCTCACCGGAGCCCTCCTCTCGCGGTGTCGAGTGTTTGTGTTGGAACCGCTCACAGATCAGCATATCAGGAAGATCATCGAACGGGGGACTGGGGAATGGGGAAAGGGGAAGAGCGCGGGGATGGTGCCCGGATTTGATGCTGAAGCGATTGACCTTTTGGTGCGACATGCTCAAGGAGACGCGCGTAGGGCTTTGAATACGCTCGAAGCTGTCTTCAAGCATGCTGAGCACCAGTCCCCATTCCCCAGTCCCCTCGGTGCCGAACTGGTGCGGAGCGTGCTCGAAAAGCCGTTGCCGATATACGACAAATCCGGCGAGCAGCACTTCAATCTCATTTCGGCGCTGCACAAGGCGGTGCGCGGTTCGGATGCCGACGGGGCGCTGTACTGGCTCGCGCGCATGCTGGCGGGCGGCGAGGATCCCTTGTACATCGCGCGCCGGCTGGTGCGGATGGCGATCGAGGATATCGGACTAGCCGATCCACGCGCTCTCTCGGTGACCCTCGCGGCCAAGGACGCGTATCACTTCCTCGGCAGTCCCGAGGGCGAACTGGCACTGGCGGAGGCCGCGATCTATCTCGCCACCGCGCCGAAGTCGAACCGCGCGTACGCCGCGTTCGGAGACGCGCAGGCCGCTGCCCAGGAGCATCCCGCCGAGCCAGTGCCGCTCCACATTCGCAATGCGCCGACCGGTCTGATGAAGGATCTGGGCTACGGCAAGGGTTACAAGTATTCCCACGACTACGACCAGGCGTATGCGCCGCAGGAGTACCTGCCGGAGGCGTTGCGGGGCGTGAAGTGGTACGAGCCCGCCGACGCCGGTTACGAAAAAACGGTCAGAGAGCGGATCGAGTGGTGGGAGAAACTGAAACGGGGCGCAGGGCCCGCGCCGGCGGACGGCTAACCGAGGGTTCGCCGCCGATTGTCGCAGCGCAGCCACATCACGGCGCCCCGGTCTGAGTATCGGCAGTTTCTCCTCTCATCGCATCTCGCTGCGTCCACACGAGTTACGCGTGATCGCCGGGCTGCGATCACCGGTCCCGGCGGCGTTAGCCTTGCAACCACCCACTCTCGAAGCGGTCACGCATCCCGCGCGGACGGTCCGCCGGGGGCAACGTCCATTGCCCGAGAGGAAATCCCATGCTGGCAGTGCGGGGGTCCCAGTGCCTGGTGACAGGGGGTGCAGGCTTCATTGGCTCGCATCTCACGGAACGGCTGGTCGAGCTTGGACACCGCGTTCGAGTGGTGGACAACCTCAGCACAGGGGAAGAGGCGAACCTCGCCGGTGTGGCGGACGCGATCGAGTTCTTGCGGGGTGATCTCTGCGACCCGGCGGTGTGCCGCCGCGCCGTCGCAGGAGTCGATGTCGTTTTTCACGTTGCGGCGCTGCCGAGCGTCCCGCGGTCGATCAAGGATCCGTGGGGATCGCACGACGCAAACGTCAACGCGACGATGCGCCTGCTCGAGGCATGTGTCGAGGCGAAGGTTCGCCGGGTCGTCTACTCGAGCTCCAGCTCGGTCTACGGGGATACGCCCGTTCTCCCCAAGACGGAATCGGTGGAGCCACTGCCGCGATCGCCCTACGCGACCTCGAAGCTCGCGGGCGAGCAGTATGTGCTGGCATTTGCGCGTGCGGGGATGATTGAAGGAGTGGCGCTGCGCTACTTCAATGTGTTCGGTCCCCGCCAGAGCCCGCACTCGGCGTACGCGGCGGTGATTCCCATGTTCTTCCAGGCGGTGCTCGAGGGACGCCCGGCGGTGGTGTTCGGTGATGGCGAGCAAACCCGCGACTTCACCTATGTCGACAACGTCGTCGACGCGAATCTTCTGGCTGCGTCCGCCCCGACCGATAAGGTCAGCGGGTGGGTCGCCAACGTCGGCGCCGGCGTCAGGACCTCTCTGCTCGGACTCCTCGAAATGATCAGTGTGGTGACCGGTCTTCAGGCCGTTTGCGTAAAGCAGCCTCCACGCTCCGGCGACGTCCGGGACTCGCTCGCGAGTCTCGAGCGGGCGACGCGGCTGTTCGGGTACCGTCCCAACGTCGCCCTCAAGGAAGGGCTGCGGCGCACGTGGGACTGGGTCGCGAGCTCTGCGCCGACGCTCGCCGGTGTGCCGCGGCGCACGCCAAGGATCGGATTGGTGCGGCAGCAAGCGTGAGCGGCGCAGAGGCCAAGCGCCGCATTCGCGTGTGCCTCGTTGCGCCTGCCCTCACGATTCCTGGGGGACAGGCCATCCAGGCGTCGCGACTGTACCAGGGTCTGCGCGGGATCCCGTCGGTCGAGGTGGGGTTCGTGCCCACCAATCCCGTGCTGCCGCGCATCCTCCGGCCGCTGCAGCGCGTCCGCTACCTCCGCACGATCGTAACAGTGGTCAAGTATGTATGGACGCTGCTGACGTCCCTTGCGTCCTATGATGTTGTGCACGTCTTCTCGGCGTCGTACTGGTCCTTTGTCCTGAATCCCACGCCTGCCGTGCTCTTGGCCAAGCTATACCGCAAGAAAGTCATTCTGAATTACCGCAGCGGGGAAGCGGAGGATCACTTGCGCCGCTGGGGGCGCACCGCGATTCCGGTCATGCGGCAGGCGGATGCGCTCGTCGTCAGCTCGGGCTTTCTGATGGGGGTGTTTGCGAGTGCCGGTCTTCGCGCGCGCGTGATCCCCAACATCATCGACTTCGAGCAATTCCGATTTCGGGAGCGTCGGCCGCTCCGTCCACTGTTTCTTGCGAACCGGCATCTCGAGCCGCTGTACAACGTCGCGTGCGTGCTGCGCGCCTTCGCGCGGATCCAGCGCACCCTTCCGGACGCTCGCTTGGTGGTGGCCGGAGAGGGCAGCCAACGCGCGGCACTCGAGCAGCTGGCCCGCGAGCTGGGATTGCGGCATTGCGAGTTCGTGGGCCGCGTGCGGCCGGAGCGGATGCCCGGACTGTACGACGCGGCGGACATCTACCTCAACGCTCCGGATGTCGACAACATGCCCGGCTCGATTCTCGAGGCATTTGCCTCAGGCGTTCCGGTTGTGACGACGGACGCGGGGGGCATCCCATTCATCCTGCGCCACCTCGACACCGGATTGCTCGTGCCGCGTGGCGACGATGCCGCCATGGCATCGGCCGCGCTGCAGTTGTTGGAAGATCCCAAGCTCGCGCCGCGCCTGACTGCGGCGGCATTCGACGAGTGTCACCACCTGTACGCAGCGGAAGACGTTTTGGCACAATGGCTGCGCGTGTACGAGAGCCTCAGCGACACGCGAGCGCCTATTTCCGTGGGCGTGGTCGGCGAATCCTCGGTCTGAGACGGGCGAGACCCGCGACGACATTCACCAGGTGCGGCCGGTCTTCCGTGGTGGGGAAGCGTGGCAGCGCGAACCGGCGGAGCGCACCCCAATCACGAATGCCATGGGGGGCAGCGTAGCCGGGGATCGTCGTCACGGCCGCGCTGAACCCGGCAGCCTGGACCGCCTGAAGCTCCCGTTGACGCGCCTGGCCGGCCGGATAACAGAATACCGGTACCGTCGAGCTCGTCTCGAGACGCAGCCGGCGATAGGACTCTTCGATCTCCCACTTACAGATGTCGGGCGGCGTCAGCGGTAAGATCGGATGCGTCACGGTGTGGGGACCGAATGTCACGCCCCTCCGAGCCATCTTGCGCACCTCATCCCAGCTCATCGGCGCATACGCCGCGGGCGGGGTTTCCGGCAGCTCCACCTCCAGTTGGCCTGACAGCGCAGCGATCGCCGCTTCGCGTTGGGGCGCCGGCACGCGCTCCAGCGCGTCGAGCACGTACTGTTGCACGCGCGCCAATTCTTCGGGCGTCGACCACTGATACGGCCGATCCCCGAGCTCCGGCGCGAAAAACGACGTACGGCGCGCGTTGGCGAAGAGATAGGTCACGCGATCCCACCACAACCACAGCCGGCCGTCCAGGAATCCCGTCGGAATGAACACGGTCACGGGACAGTCGTATTCCGCAAAGACCGGCGCGCCGATGCGCACAAAATCACCGTATCCGTCGTCCACGGTGAAGACGACAGCCGGGCTCGTCGAATGGCCATTACGGCCCGTGATGCGCTCGACGACTTCGGACAGGCCGAGCAGCCTGTACCGGTAGCGGCGCAGGTACGCCAGTTGGTTGGCCAGGGCGACGGGGTCGAGTCCGATGACGCCGTGTTCCGGATCGGTGAACCGATGCAGCGTGAAGATCGTCACCAGACCTCGGCCAACCGCGCGCAGCATGGGCGCGAGGATGTCCGTGCCGGCGAGCTCAATGATCAGTTGGCGAGGTGATCGCAGCACCGCCCCTACCTCCAGATCTTCTGAATCCAGGCGGTACCCGCGCTCACCGCCGCCGCGACCCGGGCCGGCAGCCACGTCCCGCCCGAGACGCCGCCCAGATCGAACGTGGTCGCACCGATGGTCTTGCCCCAGGTGATGAGGTCCCAGAAGAGCGGATGGACGATCCAGACCCGTAGATCCGTCGGTCGCGCCGATGCGCCGGCGAAATAGCTCACGCTTTGTCCGTTCCACCACCCCCACGCGAAACCGAGGAGGGAGTCCGGCCCCTGCCGGTCCGTCCGGAACAGCCCGATCAGTCGAGTGGACTGCGGAACCTCGCGGGTAAGCTCGATCACGCGAGCCCAATCCCACCGTGCTTCGTACCGTGCGCCGGTGCGCGCAAATGTCTCGCGTAACAACGCGTCCAGACGATCCGCGAGGCGAGGGTCGTCAACCGGGCGCACCTCCAGCGGACCCTTCGCGACTGCCCGTATCGCGCGCCGTGCCGACGAGCTGAAGGCAGCGAAGATCTCGTCCTCGCTGCGCCGCAGATCGAGCAGGAGCGTCGTGCTCCAGTTCTTTGCACTTGGCTGCTGCGCAAACCCTGCCTCGCCAAGCAGCTCCCCAAGGCGGGCGCGACGAACGCCATCCGCCGAGAACACCTCGACGCTGAGTCTGAGGACGCGGGCTTCACGCCGGAGGGCCGCGAGTGCGTCGACGGCGGTCGACCAGACCGAAGGAGGCAGCCCCTCGCCGAATCGCTCGACCCGGAGGAGTTTAAAGCCCGGCAGCGCCCGGCTCGGGGCGACGTGCACGCTGAAGGCTGCGACCCAGTTACCATCCGCGCCGCGGAGTCCCACGCCCCGCGACTTGATGCCGCGGCGCACCCGCGCCCACTCCGGGTGATGGGGCAACGGGATCCGGACGCCGGTCGCGGCGAGTGACCGGTTGCAGGCTTCCCACTCTGGAGAACCGTCGGCGAAGAATTGGAAACCCAGCTCGGCGACGCGCTCCACCGCGCGCCCCCGGCCCGCAGGGACGTACGGAAGCACCGCGACGCCGATGAAGTGCCACACGTACCACCACAACCATCCCAGCTTCACGAATCCTGCCGCCAGCGTCGCCAGCGCGGCTCCGACGATACCCAGGAGGGGCGTCAGGACAATCGTGAGGGCGAGGTTGAGCAAGGCGCTGCCCACGATGACGCGACTTGCTTGCCATTCATGCCCCGTCATCGTCAACAGGTATCCGGCCAACCCTCCCATCATTGCGCCCGCGACCTGGACGATGCTCAAGATCAGTAATACCGGGTACCCGGCGGCGAAGGCAGACCCGTAGGCGTCCAACACCAGCGGACCGGCGACGACCAACAGCACGGCGACAGGCACACTGACGAACCCGCAGGTCTGGACGGTGCGCACGACGAGACGCTGCAGCTCATCCACCCGCGCGCGCGCGTGAAGATCGGAGACGGCCGGGAGCACGACAAAGATGATCGCCGTGGCACCCAGGCCGATCAGCGTGGAAAGCTGGCTGGCCGCGCTGTACAGTCCGGCATCGCGGGCGCTCAACAGCGTTCCCACGACCAGCACATCCGCCTGTTGTGACAGGATGAGGTTTGCGGCGGAGATCACCATGAATCCCCGCACGGCGTGCATCCACTTGGCGCTGTCGTAGGCGGGCGCGGCCGTTGCGACGCCCGCGGGAATGGCGCGACTGAGAAGGACGAGACTCACGCCGAGCGCGACCGCCGTCGCGGCCGCGTTGAGGGCGACGGCGCCCGCCGCGCTCATCCCGACACCGAGCGCCGAGCCGGCAAGGAGAACCCCACCGGTGAACAGGACCGGTCGTAACACCTGCGATGGCAGTTGGGCCTGCGGCACGCGCCGGAATCCTTGCAGCGCGCTGCCGCTGAATAGCAGCAAGGCGCTGAGCGGCACGAGCGCGCACGCCGCCCAGATTGCCTCCGCCATCCCGGCGGCGAGGTGAGCCCGGTACGCCCATACCGCCACAGCGGCAATCAGCGCGATCGACGTGGCGGTGCCGGCGACGCCACGTATCGCATAGCGCAAGAAGCCTTGCAGCAAACTGTCCTGGTGCTGGCCTTCATACGCGCTGACGAATCGGATCGCGGCGACGTCGAACTCCAGCTTGCCGAGCAGCACGGCGACGTTCACCCACGCGAGCAGGTAGCTGTACACGCCGTAGCGGGTGGCCCCCAGCGAGCGCGCCAGCACGATCTGCACGATGAATGATGCCGCGGCCCCGGCGGCCGTCCCGCCGATCGACCACCCCGCACCCCTGACCATCGCGCGGTTGATACCGCTGCGATCGAGCAGGGCACCAATGTGGGTGGCCGCCCGCCCGAGCAGTCCCGGACGGGGGATTGCTGCCGCGCTGCCGGTGGTCACTGCGTGGACTCCGCCGTCAGCGCGACCGACCGTTGGACGGGCCTGTGGGGCAGGACGTCGCTGACGCCGTACAACCAGCCTTCGAATTCGACATCCGACAAACTCGACGAGTCGATGATCCGAGGGAGGAGGAGCGGCTGCGAGGTCCGGGTCGCGAGACCGGGGTCACACGTCGTTGCCGCCCGAACGCCCGCCTCAGTGAGCCACGGCAGGAAGGCGGCGTCGTAGGCGCCGCTCGGAT
>QHUF01000175.1 GCA_003221075.1 Gemmatimonadota bacterium | reverse complement strand
CGCGCCGGGCTGCACGCGCTCGGCAGGGCCCCGCGGCCCGTCCGGCGTAATCGCGACCACGGCGCCGCCTTCCAGCGCCCGCACGATTCCCAGCAACCCTACCTCTCCCCCACGCTGCGTGGATCCCCGCACTGAGCGGTACCCCCAGCGCGCCCCCAGGTCGGCAAGATACCCGCCGTCCCGGTGGCGGCTGATCAGCATCACGATGTCCTCCCCGCGATGGCGATAGAGCAGCGGGAGGATGCGACTGTGCCAGAGCACGAACACGAACGGGCGTCGCATCTCGCGCAACGCCCGTACGTGCTCCTCTCCGGCTGCCTGGTAGCGCCATGTCCCGGCGAGGGCGCGAACGAGCACCGAGCCGGTCCGCGTCGCGATCGGCTCCGCCCAGCGGAGCTTCATCGGATCAGGCCCGCGGCCAGCTCCGCGACGCGGTCAGCGGCCCCAGGCGCACCCAATCGGTCGCGCACGAGCCGCAAACCTTCGCGCTGGCGCCGGGTCACCGGGTTTGCGGCGTCGAGGAGCGGCAACACGCCGTCGGCGAGCGTGTCCGCCTTCGCGCGGCGCTGCAGGAATTCGGGCGCGACCTCGTACCCCGCCACTAGATTGACGAGGCCGACCCACGGGACCTGGATCAGCCGAAACGCGATGAACGACGTGATCGGGTGCACGCGATACGTGATCACCATCGGCAGGTCGGAGATCGCCGCCTCGAGCGTCGTCGTCCCCGATTTGCAGATCCCCGCGTCGGCCGCAGCAAACACGAGCAGCGGATCGCCGAGCTGCACTTTGATTGGACCGGGTTCGGGGTACTCAGCGCCGGACGTACCCGCGACAATGATCTGCAGGCCGGGACGCGCCGCGGCGACCCGAGCCGCGGCCTCGCGGAACATCGCCCAGTGCCGCCCCACCTCCTGCGCCCGGCTGCCGGGAAACAATCCAAGGGTGGGGCGGGCCGGATCGAGACCGAGCATGCGCCGCGCATCGACGCGCGAGGGCGGCGGTGGCCGGTCCTTGAGGGGATGACCGACGAACGTGGCGGCGACCCCGCGCTCGCGGAAGAATTTCTCCTCGAACGGCAGAATGACCGCGAGCTGATTCACGGGGGCGAGCTTCCGCACGCGCTTCGGCCCCCAGGCCCACATCTGCGGCGCGATGTAATAGAGCACGGGAATGCCGGCGGCGGCGGCGGCAGCGGCGGCCCGGAGGTGATAGCCCGGGTAATCCACGAGGATGACGAGATCGTAGCGCTTGTCGTTGAACGACTGCTTGATCCGGTTCAGCAGGCGGAAGTGCGCCGGAATCTTCTCGATCGCCTCCACGAATCCGACGACGGAGTACGATTCCATCCGGTCGAGGACGCGGGCTCCCGCGCGCTCCAGCAGCGGGCCGCCGAGCGCTTCCAGCTCGAGCCCGGGAAGACGGCGGCGTAGTGCGGTCGCGACCGCGGCGGCATGCGCGTCCGCGGATGGCTCCCCTGCCGAGATGTAGATCCGCGTCACGGCCGCGCCGCGGCGAGCGGCGAGGCGCTGATGGCGTCGGCGACGCGATAGGCGAGGGCGAGAGCCTGCAGCCCGGCGGCGCCGGTGACCACGACGTCGCCGTCACCGCGCACCGCGCGCAGGAAGCTCTCGAGCTCGAGCTTGAGCGGCTCGGCTTCGGGCGCGTCGAGCCGCACGTGTTCGACGATCTCTTCGATCTTGGTCGCGCCGAATCCCTGCCATCCCGATTTCAACCGGTAGAAATGGCCGTCGCCCTGCGCGAGATCGAGCGAGAAGTATCCCGTGGGCTGGAAGATCCGGAGCTTGCGCGTGCGTTCGCGCGACACCCGGCTCGCGGTAATGATCGCGACGGCGCCGTTGGCGAACTCCACCCGGGCGTTGGCGATGTCCACGTGCGGCGTGAGGATCGGCACCCCTGTCGCCCGTACCTCGCCGACCTCGGATCGCACCAGCTCCAGGACGAGGTCGAGATCGTGAATCATGAGGTCGAGGATGACTGCGACGTCGGTGCCGCGCGGCTGGAACGGCGCCAGGCGCTCGGTCTGCAGAAAGCGCGGCTCCTCGAGATAGGGCGCCGCGGCGCGCACCGCCCGGTTGAATCGCTCGACGTGGCCGACCTGGAGACACAGGCCGCGCTCCCGGGCCGTCTGCACGAGCTGCTCGGCGCCGGGCAGCGCATCGGCGAGAGGCTTTTCCACGAGCGCGTGCAACCCGCGCTCGAGCACCGGTAACCCGACGTCGACGTGCGCGGGCGTCGGGACCACCACGGTGACCGCATCGACGCGGTCCAGGAGCGCGTCCAATGAGGGGAATGCAGTGGTCTCGAGCTCCTTGGCGACCTGAGCCGAGCGCGCCGCATTGTGGTCGTAGAATCCCACGAGGTCCGCGCCGTCGATTTTCTTGAGGAGCCGGATGTGATGGAATCCGAGCGCACCCGCCCCGACGACACCGACACGCACGGGCCGGGGGGGTCGCTGCTTCACACCATGACCCCGCGTTGCGACGCCTCGATGAAGCGCAGGAAGTTTTCGACTTCCGGAACCTGCGGCAGCTCGGTGCGGGCGCGTGCGACTCCCTGGCTCACCGTCAGATCGGAGTTGAACACCAGCCGGTAAGCGCGCTTCAGCGCGAGCTTCAGGTCGGGCGAGAATCCGGCGCGCTGCAGACCGACGGAGTTGAGGCCGTAGAGATGAACCGGGTTGCCCGCGGCCTTGGTGTATGGCGGCACGTCCTGATTGACCCGCGAGCCGCCGCCGACGAACGAATACGTGCCGATCCTGACGAACTGATGGATCGGCACGAGACCGCTGATGATGGCGCGATCGTCCACGGTGACATGCCCCGCCATCTGCACGGCGTTGGCGATGATCACATCGTTGCCGATGACGCAGTCATGAGCGATGTGCACGTACGTCATGAGGAAGCAGCGCGCCCCCACGGTCGTCTTGCCGGTGGCGGTGCTGCCGCGGTTGATCGTGCAGTACTCCCGGATAATCGTGCCGGTGCCGATCTCGACCCACGTCTCCTCGCCCTTGTATTTCAGGTCCTGCGGATCGTTGCCGATGATCGTGCCGTACCCGATTTTCACGCCCTCGGCCACGCGCGTGTTGCGCTCGAGCACCGCATGGGCGGCGATACTGCACCGCTCGGCGACGGTGACCCGCGGGCCGATCACGCAGTACGGCCCGACCGAGACGTCGGCGCCGAGCTCGGCGGTCGTGTCGATGAGCGCCGTCCGGTGGATCACTTGTCGACCACCATCGCCATCATTTCGGCCTCGGCGACGACCTGTCCGTCGACGAACCCGGCTCCCTTCATCTTGCACGTCTTGCCGCGGAACTGAACCATGTCGAGCTCGAAGCGGATCTGGTCACCGGGCACGACCGGCCGGCGGAACTTCACGTTGTCGAGCGACATGAAGTACACGACCTTGTTTGCGGTGTCCTGACCCTCGAAGTGACGCATTAACAGCATGCCGCCGACCTGCGCCATCGCCTCGATAATTAGCACGCCCGGCATGATGGGGTGACCTGGGAAGTGCCCCTGAAAGAACGGCTCGTTGATGGTCACGTTCTTGATGCCCACGATCCGTTTGTTTCCCTCGACCTCGATGATCCGATCGACGAGCAAGAACGGATACCGGTGGGGCAGATAGTCCATGATTTTCGCGATGTCCATCGCCGGCATTCCGGTGCGCCTCCCTGCGCGAGCGAGCGCGCGCGCCAGCGCAATGTTGCCGCCATGGCTGGGCCGCGTCGCCACCACATGAGCCTGAATCCGGGCGCCGGTCAGCGCCAGGTCCCCCACGATGTCCGCCGCCTTGTGCCGCACGAATTCGTCCGGCCAGCGCAACTTCCCGCCATTCACGACGCCCCGCTCGTCGAGCACGATCGCATTCGTTTCCGACGCGCCCTTGATCAGCCCGCGCGCCTGCAGCTCGGCCACCTCGTGCGTGAAGCCGAACGTCCGCGCGGGCGCGAGCTCCGTCGCGAAGTTTGACGGCGTGACCTCGTAGGCGCCGGTCTGCCGGCCGATCAAGGGATGCGCCCATTCGATCGACACCGTCAGCCGGAACGTCTTGGCCGGTGCGACCACATAGGCCGCATCCTTGTCGGTGACCGTGAACGGCGCCGTCACGGTGAGCACCGCCGGCTCGCCCCCAACGGACGCGGGCTCCGCCTGCGCCAGCGCCTCGAAGTACGGCTGCACGCTGCCGTCGAGAATCGGCGGCTCGGGACCCGTGAGCTCGATCGTCAGGTCGTCGATCAGGTGTGCCGCGACGGCCGCGAGCACATGCTCGACGGTGTGAATCGTCGCTGCGCCGTGACCGATCGCGGTGCGCCGCTCGACCGCCTCGACTTCGGTCAGCCGCGCGGGGACCTCGGGTTTGCCGGCGAGGTCGGTGCGCCGAAACACGATGCCCTGCCCGGCGGGTGCCGGCAGGAACGTCGCTTCCGTCGCGGCGCCGGTGTGGAGCCCGGTACCACGCAGCGCCGTGCGGCGCGTGACGGAACGTCTAGTGGTCTGGGCTATTGGACGCCGGCTTTACGAGAGCTTCGAGCTCGTCCACGATCTTCGCGAGGCGGTACATCGCCGCCTGGGCGCGCAGGTACTCGCGCCGCGGGCGCGCCGGGTAGCCGAGCAGCGTCGCGCCCGGGGGCACATCACCGATCAGCCCCGACTGCACGAGGATGCGCGCCCCGCGCCCGACGGTGAGATGATCCGAGATCCCTACCTGACCGGCGATGATCACGTCGTCCTCCACCTGGCAGCTCCCCGCGATGCCCGCCTGCGCCATGATGAGGCAGCGCGCACCGATCCGCACGTTGTGCGCGATGTGGACCAGGTTGTCGATCTTTGTGCCCGATCCGATCACGGTATCGTCCACGCTGCCGCGGTCGACGCACGTGTTCGCGCCGATCTCGATGTCATCCCCGATGAGGCAGCGGCCCACGTGCGGAATCTTGCGGTGGGCTTCGCCACCCCCCTTGCCCGGGATGTACCCGAACCCGTCGCTGCCGAGCACCGCGCCCGCGTGCACGATCACCCGCTTCCCGAGCGCCGTGCCCGCATACAGCGTGACCCCGGGATACAACTGCGTGTCGTCGCCGACCGCGACGCCATCGCCGAGCACGCAGCCCGAGCCGATGCGCACGTTGCGCCCGAGCTGCACCTCGCGGCCGAGACTGGCGTGGGGGCCGATGGCCACCGGCTCCTGCCAAGTCGTCCCCCGGCCGATGTCGGCCGTGGGGTGGACGCCGGCTTCCCAGACGGCCTGCGGATACAGCACGGGAAGCACGACCAGCAGCGCCGCGTACGGCTCGGCTACGACGATGCGCGTCTCGGGTCCGCCGGCCGCCGCTTCGAGCGCCGGCGCGACGAGCACCACCGACGCGCTGGTGCGCTCAAAGTAGGGGACGTAGCGGGGCGAGGCAAGAAAAGAAAGGTCGCCGGGACCCGCGCGCTCGAGCGGCGCAATCCCGGCGACCGTTACCGTGCCCGGCCCCACCAGCTTGCCGCCGGTGAGCGCAGCTATCTCACTAGCGGAGAGTGGACGCGTGGTGAGCTACTGCGCCTGCCGGAGGCGCTGCAGCACCCGCGCCGTGATGTTCAGCGCGGGGTCCGACGCGGCCACGATTCCGCCGCCGGCGTCGATGTCCAGAATCACCGAGTAGTTCATCTCGGCGCGGATTCCCTGAATCACCGAGGTGATCCGTGTGCGGAGCGGTCCCAACAAGTCCTCTTCACGCTGCCGCAGGCGCTCCTGCAGCTCGGTGGAGCGTTGCTCGACGCGCTGCTGCATCGCCTGGAGGTCCTTCTGCTTCGCCTGCCGCGCGGCGGGCGAGAGCGCAATCGACTGCTGATCGAAGACCTGGACCGCCGAATCGAGCTGCGCCTGCAGCTTCTGATACTCGGTCTGCGACGCCTGCAACTCTTTCCGGTACGTCGATTCGGCGACCACGTAGCCGGGCGTGTTGCGCAAGATCTCCTGGGAGTTGATGAGCGCAATCCTGGCCGGCGCAGTCGCGGACGAAGCACCCTGCCCGGCCAGGACAGTAGGTGCCGCGAAGGTGGCGGCGACGGCGGCGAGCGACACGAGCACGAGACGCTGCATAACGCTGGAACTCCCGATGTAGGACGTGGGACGTGGGTGGAGCTTAGAAGAAATTGCCGAGCTTGAAGTGCAGCTTCCAGCCGGGCGCCGGCCGGCCGAACTTATCGACCCGGTCGAACCCGTAGGCGTAATCGATGCCGAGCGGTCCCAGCGGCGAAATGACGGCCGCGCCGATTCCGGCGCCGCGGAACAGCCGCGTGGGATCCCACTGCGCGGGCCGGGACCAGACGTTGCCGGCGTCGAAGAAGGTCGAGAGATACAACATCTGGGACACGCGCATCCCGAGCTCGCCGGTCATCGAGAAGAACGCCTTGCCGAACGCGTTGGGATTGATTTGCGCGGAGGCGTTGGGATCGAAGCCGAACGGCGTGATCGACCCTTCGTCATAGCCGCGCAGGGGGATGAAGAACTGCGTGCCGCCGAGCGTGAACAGCTGCTCGAAGAAGGGCGAGTTGCCGAACACGAATCCGGACCGCGTCGAGAAGCCGAGCACGAACTTCACATTGGACGTCGGCGAGCTCCCGAGCGTGCCGATCGGCGCGTAGAAGTGCCCCTCGAGGTCGGCCCGCTGGAAGTTGCCGGAGCCGCCCAGCAGGCCCCCGCTCTGCGACAGCCCGAGCTGGACCATCGTGCCCGCGGTGGGGAACGGCAAATCGATCCGCGTATCCCGCATCAGGGACGCGCCGATGGTCGAACGCACGCAGTCGTTGCAGCGGAAGGCCGCCGACGCCGTCGGATCGGACCCCGTGAAGCTCTGCTGGTCGATGCCGTACGACAGGTATAGCCGCGTATAGTTGTCGCCGAACACCGGGAACCCGAGCTGCAGGCTCGCGCCGCGCCGTCGCAGCCGGCCGAAATTGCCGAC
>QHUF01000174.1 GCA_003221075.1 Gemmatimonadota bacterium | reverse complement strand
TGCGCCTGGGCCCGACGCTCGATTCGGCGAGTGCCACACTCGAGCGGCTGCGGCATGCGCGCGCCACCGATCTCGCCGCGCTGAACGAAGCACGGCAGGCGATCGACCGCCTCAAGCGCGCGCAGGGTCGCGTCACGGCACTCGATCGGGGCGTCAAAACCGGCGTCGCCGATCTGCAGGCCGGGCTCGCCGGGCTCGACAGCGCGCGGGGCCGGGACTACGCGTTCGCACGCA
The DNA here is from genome assembly GCA_003221075.1 of Gemmatimonadota bacterium. Taxonomy (GTDB): domain Bacteria; phylum Gemmatimonadota; class Gemmatimonadetes; order Gemmatimonadales; family GWC2-71-9; genus 20CM-2-65-7. The sequence continues at coordinate 5,786 of QHUF01000174.1, read as the reverse complement.
GCCTGCTGAAGCTGCCGAATCTCGACGCTCCGCAGATCGGCGCCGCGTTGTTCGCGCCGGGCGCCATCAAGCCGTTCGAGCGGGTCCTGTACTACGCGCAGCTGGCGCGCCGCTACATGCCGCCGGGGCTCTTGCCCCGCGCCACGACCGGGCCGCCCCGCGTGCGGCGCGCCGGCGAAGATGTGCGCTTTCCCAAAGAGCGCGCCTTGCCCGCCTTCCTGCTGCGCAGCGCCGAGCTGTCGTTCCTGCCGCAGCGCTACGCCGGCCGGCTCACGGGGCTGACCAGCGATCCGGCATTGTATGGCCGACCTACGGCCTTCCAGGCCAGCGGGCCGCAGCTCGCGGCGGGCGCGATGCTCAATCACGTGCGCGCGATTCCGGTCGACACGGCCGGCGCAACGCTCGGGGGAATCACGCTTCCGGCCTTCGAGGTTCCCGGCGTGCCGCTCAAGCTCGACCCGGGCGCGGCCACGACGCAGCTCGGCTTCGCCCTGAACGGCGATACGATCCGCGCGCGCTTCGCGATCCGCTCGACGAACGTGCGTTGGACGCGCGATTCCGGTTTCGCGAACAGCACGATCGGCAAGCTGATCTGGCAGGCCGTGTCCGGCATCTCGAATCTCGACGTCGAGTCGCGTCTGTCGGGCGCACTGCATCATCCGGATCTCGCCGTGCGGTCGAATCTCGATCAGGCGATCGCGGCGCGCCTGCGCGCGGTCCTCGGTGAACAGGTCGCCGCGGCGGAGAAACAGCAGCGTGATCGCGTCGACGCGCTGGTGAACGCCAAGGTCGGTCCGGTACGCGCGCGGGTGACCGAGGTCCAGACACGGGCGCAGACGCAGGTGGCGCAGCAGCGCACGCGGATCGACGAGCTCCAGAAGAACCTCGAACAGCGGCTCCGACAGCTGCTCGGCGGCGTGCGGCTGCCATGAACGCGACGGAAGACGCCGCGCGACGGCTCCTCGCCCCCCATCTCTGGGTTCGAGAGGAGGTCCTCTGGTGCGATCTCCCGCAGGGCACCAACGCCGTCGCCGCTGCCTCTGCGCGTCAGGGGTTCTTCGCGACGGTGATCGCGGTAAGTGGCCTGGCCGTCGTCTTCCTCTACGCCGGCACCAGCTTCATCAGGAAAGACGATCCATCGAGCGGAGTGTTCGTTCTCGGCTTTGGTGCTGCCCTCATCAGCGCGGTCCTCATGGGAAGAACCATGATGGCCTGGCTGCGTGGGCAGCGCGCGGCGCGCGGGATGGCGTACGGCGTCACCAACCGCCGCGTGCTGATCGTGCACGGAGACGAACTGGAGTGGGTCGGGCCCAAGCAGATGGAGGACGTGGTCATCCGTGGCGGCAATGTAGTCGTGACGCGGCAGCGGTCCGAGCTCGAGTCGCTCTGGAATCCCGAGGCGCCAGGATTCGTCGACGAGAACACGCCCGGTCAGGGGCTGATCGAGAAGGCGAACACCGCGCAGCGCGAGATGACCCTGGCCGCCCTGCGCGACCCCCAGCATGTGCTAGCCCTGGTCCAAACGCTGCAGCACCGCACGGCGTCTTAGTACTGTGCCCCCACCGGACGATCTGGTCGCCCGGGCCCAGGCCGGCGACCAGACCGCTTTTCGGGAGCTGTATCGCGAGCACGCCGGCCGTGTCTACGCGCTCTGTCTCCGGCTCACCGGCGACGGGCGCGACGCCGAAGAGCGCACCCAGGATGTCTTCGTGCGGCTCTGGGATAAGCTGTCGTCGTTCCGCGGAGAGAGCGCATTCAGCTCGTGGCTGCATCGCCTGGCGGTCAACGTCGTCCTGAACGAACGCCGCACGACCGGGCGGCGAGAGCGTCGCGTGATGCCGGCGGAGGATCCGGACAATGTCGCAGGGGCGCAGCATGCTGCGCCCCTACATGGATCCGGTCTCAGCATCGATCTCGAGCGGGCCATCGCGGACTTGCCGGATGGAGCGCGGGAGGTCTTCGTGTTGTATGACATCGAAGGCTACGGTCACGGCGAGATCGCGCAGCTCGTCGGTATCGCAGAGGGCACATCCAAGGCGCAGCTTTTTCGCGCCCGGCGATTGTTACGGGAGAAGTTGGAGCGATGAACGAACACGAGCTGCAAGACGCCGTCAACCGTCTGCCCAAGAGCATCGAGCCGCCACGCGACCTGTGGCCGGAGATCCAGGCTCGTCTGGGCACGCGGGCCGGCTCGCCCTCGTGGCAGCGGCGCTGGTATTGGGTGCCGCTCGCGGCAGCCGCGGTCCTCGTCTTCCTGTTGATCGCACGCGCCGAGCGCAGCGCGTGGGACGTCACGGCGCTCGCCGGCCGTCCGCTCATTGGCACGAAGCGCCTTGCGGCGTCGGGGCGGCTGCACGTCGGCGACTGGCTGCAGACCGACGATTCCTCGCGGGCGCTCATCGCGGTGGGGCGCATCGGGCAGGTCGAGGTGCGGCCCGACTCGCGGGTCCAGCTCGTCGTCGCCCGGACGACCGAGCACCGCCTCGCGCTGGCCCGCGGGACGATCGATGCCAAGGTCGACGCCGTGCCGCGCCTCTTTTTCGTCGAGACACCGGCGGGCACCGCGATCGACCTCGGCTGCGCCTACACGCTCGAGACTGATTCCCTCGGCAAGGGCTTGCTGCACGTCACCGCGGGGGAGGTCGAGTTTCAGACCGGTTCTCGCTCGTCCCGCGTGCCCCTTGGCACGTTGATGCAGATCCGACCCGCCACGGGACCTGGCATTCCGTACGTCGATGACGCCCCGGCGCCGTTCGTGCGCGCAGTAGTCGCGTTCGATCTCGAGCAGCGGGGTACGAGAGCGCGCGCGACGCGCAGCGTGCTGGCGCTGGCGCGCGCGCAGGATGCGATCTCACTGTGGCATTTGCTACAGCGTGTCGATGTCCCGCTGCGGGGGATGGTGTACGACCGGCTCGCGGCGCTCGTGCCACCGCCGGCCGGCGTCACGCGTCGTGCGACGATCGCACTCGAGTCGCGCGCGCTGGAAGGCTACTGGACGAAGATCCAGCGCATTCATTTCCGTATGATGGTGCTCCGAGGCGTGCGCGAGATCGATCCCCGCACCGGCGTGGCCAAGCCTTGACACACGCTTGACGGGCTCCGGCAAGACTGCTACGACGACTACGACGTTCAGTCCTCAACCCGGAGTTCCTTATGAAGCGTCTGTATTCGATCGCCGCCGTCCTGGTGCTGAGCGCCGCGTGCAGGGAGCCATTCCAGTTCGTCCCGCCAGGCTCGGGGAACTGGCTCTCCGAGCAGCTCGTCGGCGCCGGGTCGAGCGATATCACCGTCATGACCCAGAACCTCTACGTCGGTGCCGATGTCGATCTCGTGATCCGGGCGCTAGGGACGCCGGATCCGGGCGACGACTTCTCCGCGCTGCTGTTCGCGATCGAGACGGTCGGCAAAACCGATTTTCCGGCGCGTGCCGAGGCGATCGCTGATCGGATCGCGCGCGAGCGGCCACATGCGGTGGGGCTACAGGAAGTCTCTCAGATAAACATCGATTTGCGCCCGCTTGGCGTACCGGTCGTGGTCGATCAGGATTTCCTGGCGATGCTGCAGGCCGCGCTGGCGGCGCGAGGCCTGAATTATCAGGTTGCCGCGACCTCCGACAACATCAGCGTCAACCTGGTCTCAGGGCTGGTGCGGCTGCGGGATCACGACGCGTTGCTCATCGATGCCAACCGCGTGACCATCAATCAGGCGAGCGGCCAGGACTTCTCCGTGAACCTGGGGCAGGTGGCCGACGGCGTCGTGCTCATTCGCGGCTGGGTGTTTGCCCGCACGACCATCGAAGGCAGGTCCTACACCTTCGCAAGCGCGCACACCGAAGCAAATCTCGCGGGGGCGCCACCGGGACTGCTCGGGCAAATTCGCGCCGCGCAGGTGGCCGAGATGGTGGGAGCGCTCGGGTCGAGCGACCGCGTCGTGCTGATGGGCGATTTGAACGACACGCCGGGATCGCCGATGTACGGCGTGCTGGCGGGAGCGGGCTTCACGGATACGTGGACTGCGATGCATCCGGGCGCAGGTGCCGACGGCTTGACCTGCTGCCACGTGGCTGACCTATCGGACCCTGTCGCCAACTTCGATCAGCGCATCGACTACGTCTGGACGCGCGGGTTCGCGCGGGACGACGGCAAGGTCCAGGGGAGCATCGATCGGTTCGGCAATGTGCCCGCCGACCGCCTGACGGGGCCGGCGTACCAGATCTGGCCGTCGGATCATGCGGGACTAGTGGCGTCGCTGCGGTAGGCGGTCAAGAAGCGACTGCGGAGGTCAACAAACAACGGCGGCGGTCAACAAACAACGGCGGCGGTCAATAAACAACGGCGGCGGTCGAGAACCACATGACCGTCGCCGTTGCCTCTTGACCGCCGCCGTGCAGTTTGACCGCCGCAGTTGTTTCTCGACCGCCGTCGTTTAACTCACCTTCCCAATCGGCAGTTTCCGAATCCGTTTTCCCGTCGCGGCAAAGATCGCATTGCACACCGCTGGTGCCGTCGGCGGGACAGACGGCTCGCCGATGCCTCCCAGCGCGTCGGTGCTGGCCACGATGTGCACCTCGACCACCGGCATCTCCGGGATGCGCAGCACCGGGTAATCGTTGAAGTTCCCCTGTTTCACCCGGCCGTTTTCGATCGTGATCTCCCCATACAGCGCGGCCGATAGCCCGAATACGACGCCACCCTGCATCTGCGCCTCGAGCGTATCGGGGTTCACGACCGGGCCGCAGTCGACGGCGCAGACCACGCGATGTACGCGCACGGTTCCGTCCGGCGCCACCGAGACTTCGGCGACTTCGGCGCACACCGTCGGCTCCCATTCGGCGACCGCGATGCCGCGTCCATGACCGGGAGGCAGAGGTGAGCCCCATCCCGCCTTCGTGGCGGCGAGCTCGAGGGTGCGAAGATGGCGCGGCTTCGCCTGTAAGAGCTCGCGGCGCAGCTCGTAGGGATCGCGCCCCGCCGCGGCAGCGACCTCGTCCATGAAACACTCGACGACGAACGCGTTTTGCGAAGCGCCGACCGACCGCCAGAACCCAAGCGGGATCGCCGGCAGCTCGGCGGCGACCTGATTTACGAACACGTTCGGGAATGCGTAGGGGATGTCGGCGGCGCCATCGATCAGGGTCCTATCGATCCCATTCTGCAGCGGGCCGAATTTGAGGAGGATTGGTGGGGCGACGAGCTGATGGACCCACGCGATCGGCTTGTTCTGCGCGTCAAGTCCGGCGGCAAGGTGGTTGTACGTCGCCGGCCGATAGAATCCGTGCTTCGTGTCGTCCTCGCGCGACCAGATCACTTTGACCGGGGCGCCCACCGCTTTCGATAACTGCACCGCTTCCGCGACAAAATCAGACTCGAGCCTCCGGCCGAAGCCGCCTCCCAGGAGCGTGGTGTGGATCCGCACTTTCTCTTTTTGTAGACCTGCCGCCTCCGCGGCCACTTCTTGCGCGCGGGTCTGATTCTGCGTCGGGGCCCACACGTCGCAGCCATCTGCGCGCGCGTGCGCCGTGCAGTTCATCGGCTCCATGGTGGCGTGATGTAGGAACGGGACTTCGTACACAGCTTCGATCTTCTTCGCCGCCGCGGGCAGCGCGGCGGCGGTGTCGCCATCCTTGCGGGCCGTAACGCCCTCCCCCCTCGCCAATGCCGCAAGCTTGGCGGGAATATCGCCGAGGGACGCGTTCGGCCCTTCGTCCCAGGTGATTTGGAGTGCGCGACGTCCCTCGACGGCCTGCCAGTAGGTGTCCGCGACGACGGCAACGCCACTCGCGGTGC
>QHUF01000173.1 GCA_003221075.1 Gemmatimonadota bacterium | reverse complement strand
ACGGCGGACGGCCGCGTCGGGCGGTTCGGCCGCAAGGCACAGGCGGCGACGCTGCGCGAGTTCAATGGAGAGGCGTTCGTCATGGAGATGGGCATCACCAATCCCGGCAATGAGACGGAGCAGATCGTCGCCGGCTTCCCCTTCCCTCCCGGCGTCGATCCGGTTCCCGAACCGGAGATCACTGCCGAGCAGTTCGACGCCGCCGATGCGTTCGTCCGTTTCCTCGCGCCGCCAACGCGTGCACCGCTCGGAATCCTGGGCACGCAGGGCGCCCTGGTGTTCAGGAAAGTCGGGTGTGCGTCCTGCCACGTGCCGACACTCGTGACCGGTGCGAATCCGGTTCGCGCCCTGAGCTTCAAGGTCGTGCCGGCCTTCACCGATCTGCTGCTGCACGACATGGGGCCCGACCTCGCGGACATCTGCCTCGGCCAGGCCGAGCGGTCGGAGTTCCGGACGGAGCCGCTGATGGGCCTGCGCTTCGCGACGGCATATCTGCATGACGGCCGCGCCACCACGATCAGGCAGGCCATCGAGCTGCACGATGGAGAGGCTCGGGGCTCGCGCAACCGGTTCGAGCGGTTGACGCCGTTTGAGAAGTATGCTTTGATGCGATTTCTGAAGAGGCTCTAGAAAAAAAGATCCCACTCTCCGGATGTTGGAGAGTGGGATCTGGTTTTCTACGACGTTTTCCTGACGAAGGTCACCGTTGCCACCGGTTTGACCCGGCCGTGCGAGACGAAGTGCCGGTTCGTGGCGCGCGTCGTCGCCTTCTTGGGATTGGTGTCCTTGTCCTTGGCTTTGTAGGTCGTCCCGTCGTCGCCGCCCGAGTCATAGGCGTAGAGCGCCACCGTGCGCCGCGTGATCCAGGCGCCGTTCTCGGCGAGGTTGATGTCCGACGCCCCGGTGAACCAGTCGGGGCTCGGGGCGATCATGTTGACCACCGAGACGAGCGGATGCGCGGGATCGACGCGCACGGTCGCGACCATCGAGTCTCTCCAGTTGTTGAGACCCCCCGATTCGAACAACATGAGCGCGTTGCCCTGATCGATGGCGGTGCGGATCTCGGTGTCGAGGGGCGAGTGCTTCCCCTCCTCCGAGAGGCGCTCGAGCCCCGGCGTCGGCCGGCGTCCGATCGCGAAGATCGAGTACTTCGCATTGTGCGACGCCCCGATCATGCCGGAGAAATGCGCGCCCGACGGGTACTCGAACGGGTGCGACACCTTGGTCCAGGTGCTCTTGACGATTACCCGGTACTCGACCGGACCCGCCGGCATCGCGGGCTTCGTCGCGGCGGGTGGGGCCGCGCTGTTGGAAGAACCCTTGCCACAGGCAATCACACTGAGCAAAGCGATCGCGATCATCGGACGCATGACGGTCTCCGTTACGCGGAAGGGGTTCCCGCTAGGACGAGTGGAATATCGCATTCGGAGCACGATTCTCCCTGGACGAATGTGGCACCGCAGCGCGGGCACCACATCCCCTTTCCATTGTGAGACGCCAGGGATGCACGCAGCGTCTGCAGGTTGAGCCCTTCGAGCAGGCGGCGGTCGACTTCTCGCCCGTTCGTGGCGTCGTACACGATCGGCCGGACCCAGCGCAGAAACGCGTCCCCGGGAAGCAGGGCGCTGCTCGCGACCGACGGCGCCACGTCGCGCAGCGTTTCTTCGAGCAGCGCCTCGGCGCTCCGCGGCGCCGCGAAGGGAGACAGATAGGGCAACGACCAGCGCAGCGCCGCGCGCCACGGTTTGCCGAGGGCGTGGGTGCTGAGCGCCAGCGCGATGAAGATCGTCATACAGAGCAGCAGCACCGCGCCCAGCGCGGCGAAGAATCCCAGCGCCCCAAACCGCTGCAGCGCGAACGGCAGGCCGAGCACCAACACGAACAGCTCCACGACGCCAAGCAGGCGCAGGTCGAACAGCGCGGTGTAGAGCGCGCGTCCCTCGAGCTGCGCTCGCAGTGCAGCGGCATCGGTGCGCTCGTATTGCGTGCGCGGGGCGAGCACGATCGCGCTCATCAGCGGCGACCACCACGCTGGGAGACGCAGCCGCTCACCCGGCTCGGGCGGCTCGACGGCCCACGGTCCGAACAACACGCGGTGGAGAACCACGGACCCGCGTGGCACGCGCCGCACGCCTTCGATGAGCGTGAGCAGCGCGAGGAAAACGATCGTCACTCTGCGTGCATCTCGTTCCCTTTACCGGTGATCCTGGCCCACATCCGTTTCAAGGCAGCCAAACCCGCGCCAACCCCCACCACGATCAGCTTCCAAAACTTGACGAGCAACCCCGACTTCGCGAGCGCGACCCCGGCGCCGCCCGCCACGAGCGCGGTCAGACCGTACGCCGCGACTTTGTCGCCGCTGCGCCACTCGGCGTACTTGAACCCGGGCGAGTAGGTGTAGCCGCCAATCATCCCGTTGAAGGTGGGCACGAGGCTGTTGAGCTGCTCCGGCGTCGTCACCAGGTCCGCGTGCATCACGCCGCCGCGGCCGAGCAGCCGCACAGAGTGGTTGACGGTCCGGCCGCCCGTGTTGTCGTGCGCGGTGATCGCCCAGGTCAGGTTGTTCGTCGCGCGATCGTAGAACGGCTTGGTCGCCCACCCGTCGACCGAGAGCGTGCTCCAGCCGTGCCGCTTCCGTTCCCGGTTCGCCTCCTCGGTGCCGCGGCGCACCGATTCGAGGATCGCGTCGGCGTCGAGGTTCGAGCCCTCGTCATCGCGCACGTAGCCGCTTTGGTCGTAAGAAAAGAGCACGAACCACGGGTCCGGCGACGCTTCCGACTGGCACATGATGACGCCGCGCTCGTTCCCGGAGACCGGGTTTTCGGTCACCGCGAGGAACGTCTTGACCCCGTCCCTCCCGGTGAAGAGGCAGCCGGCGGGGACGTTGATCGTCGCCTCCGACCCGAGCGCGCCCTTCGCCGGTCCCCTGGCCCAGGGGATCTTGTCCGCTTGCGCCGCAGCAGCCGCGGGCAACAAGGCGAGACAAACGGCGAGACGGGAAATGATCGAACGCGCGATCATGCAACCTCCAGCGAATAGAGTGCGCAGAGAGAGCGGAGGGGCGCTTTTCAGCGGTAACAACATTGTAAACGCGTTAAAAAATGCAACTAGGAGAGCGCTAAACGACACAACGGATGGGAGATGTGATCGGAGGTTGGTTATCCGTGCGCTGAAGCGCACGGATAACCAAGGCTCAAGGTGCGTTCAACTTTTCGGCGGCTCATTGATCATGAATCGCCAGATACGCCATCCGCCAGGTTCGCGGCGCCAGACGGTCATGTAGCGGCCCGTGCCGTGAATCGGCGCGCCAGTCTTGGGAGCCTGAATCTCGTCGTACGTGCCGATGTCCACGGCGTAAGAGCCGGCGACGAAGAAATCGGCGCGTTTGAGCGTAAGCGACGGGATGCGGTATTTCGCCATTTCCGAGATCACCAGCTCGTGCACGGCCGCGCTATCCAGGTCTGGAGTGCCGGGAAACAAGAACCTGACATCGCCAGAGACCCGGCGCAGCGCCATGGCCGTATCGCCCTGGAGCCAGGCCTGACGGTACTCCTCGAGCGCGGCGTCGACCGCCGCACGATCTGCCGCGACGTCGTCGGCCGGAGGCGCCGAGGGCCGGCAAGCGGTGACGACGAGCGCGAGTGCACTGCTCACGAGGCAGAGGCTGAGCGATCTCATCATGCGTGTAGACTACGGCGCTTTTTGAAACTGCGCGAGTTGAGGGAGCCGAGCACGTTGCACTCGTCTGCAGACGTGGTAGAATCCGGCAGCATGACGCGCTTCACCCTCTGGATATCATGTGCCGCCGCCCTCGCCACCGGCATCCAACCCGCCGCGGCCCAGGCTTTCGCACCCCCCGTCGGCGACAGTGCACGGCGCGCCTACACGGGCGATGACGTGGCGTTCATGTCGGGCATGATCTACCACCACGCGCAGGCGATCCTGATTGCGAAATGGGCGCCTACCCACGCTGCGTCTCCGTCCGTGCGTACGCTGTGCGATCGCATCGTGGCGGCGCAGACTGACGAGATTACGCTCCTTTCGCACTGGCTCAGTGACCGCCAGCAGGTCGTGCCCCACCCCGATCCCGAACACATGATGATGCCCGGGATGGACTCCACGCACATGATGCCGGGGATGCTCACCGCCGAGCAGCTGGCGCAGCTCGATCGGGCGCGGGGGGAGGACTTCGACGCGCTGTTCCTGCGCCTGATGATCCAGCATCACGAAGGGGCCATCACGATGGTGAATCGACTCTTTGCCGCCGGCGCCGGCGAAGAGAACCCCGTGTACAAGATGGCGAGCAGCGTCTTCGCCGATCAGACGACCGAAATCGAGCGGATGCAGCGGATGCTCGCCGCTGACGTCTTCGCACCCACTTCACCACGATAGGATTGTCGATGAAATCGCTTCGCGTGTTGTTCCAGGCCGTCGCCGTCGTGTCGATTGCCGCCTGCGCATCGTCGGGCGGCGCGAACAATTCCACCGTCGCGCCCACGCCGGATCCGCGCGTCGGCCTCAAGCCGGGACTGAAGAACGCCGGCCACGCGTCCTGGAATCTGCGGCTCATCAACAACACGCCGCCGTCGGAGAAATTCGTCGGCTCGACGAACTCCGATCTTGCGTTCTACAAGAACTTCGTGATCCAGGGCAACTACAACGGCTACGAAGTGTGGGACATCACGTCGCCGTCCCATCCGACGCTGAAAGCCGCGTATTTCTGCCCAGCCTCACAGAGCGACGTGTCGGTGTTCCGGAACCTGCTGTTTGTCTCCGGCGAAGGCACCAGCGGCCGGCTCGACTGCAGCGCCGCGGGCGTGCACGACTCGGTCTCACACGACCGGCTACGCGGCATCCGCATCTTCGACATCACCGACATCGGCAGTCCGAAGTACATCGCGAACGTGCAGACCTGCCGCGGCTCGCACACCCACACCGTCGTCGTCGATCCGAACGATCCGGCCAACGTGTACATCTACGTCTCCGGCTCGGCGCCGGTGCGCTCGCCAACGGAGCTGCCGGGGTGCGTGCGGCAGTCGCCCGATTCGAATCCGAACAGCTCGCTATTCCGGATCGAAGTGATCAAGGTGCCGCTCGCTGCGCCGCAGACGGCTGCGGTCATCGGCGGCGCGCGCATCTTCGACTCGCTCGCGCCACCGCCGACGCACGGTGAGGAGCAGCAGGACATCGTCGAATCGAAGCGCATCTCCGATTCGGCGCGCGCCGCCGGCGGGTTCGTCGTCACGCTGTTCGGCATGGAGCGGCCGATCGGCCAGCGGTTCACCAAGCCGCTGCTCGACAGCATTGCGAAAACCAACGACCGGACGGCGCCCAATGGCGCCGACAGCGCGGCGCTCCACACCAACATTCAGGGCATCGTCGATCGCATGTTCCAGCTCAACCGCCAGCGCACGGGTCCCAATCAGTGCCACGACATCACCGTCTATCCGGCGATCGGCTTGGCGGGTGGCGCGTGCGGCGGCTACGGCTTGCTGCTCGACATTCGCGACGCAGCGCATCCGCGCCGCATCGGCGCGGTCTCCGACTCCAACTTCTCCTACTGGCACTCGGCCACGTTCAACAACGACGGCACCAAGATTCTCTTCTCCGACGAGTGGGGCGGCGGCGGCCAGCCGAAATGCCGCTCGTTCGACAAGCCGGAGTGGGGCGCGGACGCGCTCTTCACGGTGAACAACGGCCAGATGCAGTTCCAGAGCTATTACAAGATGCTGGCGCCGCAGACGCCGCTCGAAAACTGCGTCGCGCACAACGGCTCGCTGATTCCGGTGCCG
>QHUF01000172.1 GCA_003221075.1 Gemmatimonadota bacterium | reverse complement strand
ATCCGGGAAGTGCACGTGGGGGAAGCGCGACTGCGCCAGCGGCGCACCATCAATCAACGCGTCGTAGAGCGACTTTCGAATGCGATCGCGCTCGATGCCGACGCCGCTCGTCGAGTTGCCTTGGGGATCGGCATCGATGAGCAGCGTCTTGCGCTCGGCTGTCGCAAGCGAGGCCGCGAGGTTTACAGCGGTCGTCGTTTTACCGACGCCGCCCTTTTGGTTGGCAATCGCGATTACGCGTGACATTATAAATTATTACGTTGCAATGAGTTATGTAACTCGCAAATTCACGCGAGTCCAATATACGTTCGTTTCACGTGAAACGAAAGAGCGAACGTTTCACGTGAAACTGCAACATTGGGAGTCTAGGCGACCCGGCGGCGCCAGCGCGTCGTCTCGAGGACGAGGTTGTGGAGATCGCTGGGCGTGACACCTGGCACTCGCGCGGCCTGCGCGAGCGAGCTGGGACGAACACGGTCGAGCTTCTGGCGCGCTTCGGTCGCCAAGGTCCGTAGCTCGAGGTAGGGCAGGTCCGAGGGCAGGACAAACGCCGCGAGCTCCGCCAGGCGCGCCGCAGCCTCGCGTTCCCGCGCCAGATAGCCGTCATACTTGATTTCGATTTCGGCGGCGACGATCACCTCCGCCGCAACATCGGCTCCCACCCCGGCAGCGGCGAACAACGCGGCGAGCGAAACGCGAGGCCGTTTCGCAATCACGGCAATGCGATCACCCTCCACCAAACTCGTCCCGCTCTCCGCGAGTGGACCCGCTGCCGCTTCCGGGCTGATCGTCGTCTCGCGCGCCAGGCGCAGCGCCGACTCCTCCGCAGCCAGCCGGCGTTCGGCCGCGCGTAGCTCAGCGTCGGTCAACAGACCGAGCTGCTCGGCGAGGGGGAGCAGTCGGCGCAGCGCGTTGTCCTGCCGGAGCAGCAAACGGAATTCGGAGCGCGACGTGAACAGACGGTACGGCTCATCGACTCCGCGCGTCACCAGATCATCGACGAGCACTCCGATGTATGCGTCGTCACGTCCCAGGACGACGGGCTCGGCACCGCGAATCCGGCGAACGGCGTTGATCCCGGCCACGACGCCCTGGCCCGCCGCCTCCTCGTAGCCCGTCGTCCCGTTGATCTGGCCGGCGAAGAACAGGTGCTCGACCGTCTTCACCTCGAGCCACGGCGTGAGCTGCGTCGGAGGATAGTAGTCGTACTCGATGGCATAACCGGGGCGCGTCATCCGTGCACGCTCGAGTCCGGGTACGGCGTGCAAAAACTCGAGCTGCACGGCGACGGGGAGGGAAGTCGAAAGTCCGTTCACATACAACTCGGTCGTGTCGAGTCCCTCGGGCTCGAGAAAGATCTGGTGCCGCTTTGCATCGGGGAACTTCACGATCTTGTCCTCGACCGACGGGCAGTAGCGCGGCCCACGACCACTGATCGCGCCCCCGTACAGCGCCGACTCCTTCAGGTGGCGCTGGATGATGTCCTTCACTTCTTCCCCGGCCCAGGTGATCCAGCACGGGACCTGACGCGGCCGCTCGATGCGCTCGTGGAACGAGAAGCGGAACTCAGCGCTGTCGCCGTCCTGCCGCTCGACCTTGCTCCAATTCACAGAGCGGCCATCGACGCGCGGCGGCGTGCCGGTCTTGAAGCGTGCTACCGTAAGTCCAATATTCTCAATGGCTTGTGCCATCTCAACGGAGGGCTGATCTCCGGCACGGCCGGCGGGGATTTGCGTGTCCGTGCCAAGGTGAATGCGACCGCGGAGGAATGTGCCGGCGGTGATGATGACGGCGCGCGCGGTGAACCGGCGCCCGTCGCCCGTCTCGACACCGGTGATCCGCGTGCCGCTGCGATCGAAGAGCAGATTTGTGACCATGCCCTGACTGAGCTCGAGGGCAGGGAATTGCTCGAGCAGAAATCGCACGGCCCGCCGGTAGAGGGTGCGATCGGCCTGCGCGCGAGGGGCCCAAACGGCGGGACCCTTGGACCGGTTGAGCATCCGGAACTGAATGGTCGCGCGATCGGCGGCGCGGCCCATGAGACCACCCAGCGCGTCGACCTCGCGGACGACAGTACCCTTTGCAATCCCACCGATTGCAGGGTTACAGGACATCTGGCCGATTGTGTCCAAGACAGACGTCAGAAGCAGAGTCTTGGCGCCGAGGCGCGCCGACATGGCGGCGGCGTCGGTGCCGGCGTGACCGCCGCCGACAATTATGACGTCATAGTCGAACATGGACAGAAACTACAAAGCGAGGACCGGCAAAGGCTAGGCCGCAGACGCAGCAGCGGGCCACAGTCAGCGGGGTTTGGGACGATCTGCCGCCTGACTGATCTTTCGAAGCAGACCAAACAATGTCTTGCTAGTCTCCGTTGCGAGCGCCTCGAGGCGCCCGAACTCGACCGGACGCAGATAACCGATATCACGCGCCATGACGAGCGCGGTTTGGACTTCGGCGAGGGACCCCCACGCTGTATCCAGAAACTTTCGGTAGTCCCTGGTCCCCTTCCGAGCAGATCCTTCCGCAATGTTGAGCGGAATACTGTAGGACGCTCTCCGGAGTTGGTCAGCAAGCCGCTCCTGCTCGAAGTCGGGGAAGTGTTGCGCCGCTTTCGAGCATTCCACAGCCAGTCTTTCGGCATGCTGCCAGGCTTTCAGGGTGTGATGATTCGGCACTTCAGGAGGATAATCGGAGACCAGCGAATCACCGCATCATTTCATCTCATCCCGTACCCTTTGGACTCATGACCGCGGTGCGTCTGTAGAATAGTCTTTGCATGTCCGCGCCTAGTAGTTAGGCAGTTCTGACCCACCTCACCAGCTCTTTCATCGTCGGCCGTTTGCCCGTCATCAGTATCCCGACCCGATAAATCCGTGCCGCGATCCACGTCACGCCCAGGATCCCGACCACGAGCATCGCCAATGAGGCAACGAGCTCGCCGGTTCCCATGCTGCCCGCCGTCCAGCGGACTGGCGTCGCGATCGGGGACGTGAACGGCACCACCGACAGTGTGCGCGCGAACGTCGAACTCGGATCATTCGTCAAGCCGATGATCGAGAGGTACGCAATCATGAGCAGGTACGTCACCGGCTGCTGCGCCTGGCGCGCTTCCTGCTCGTTGCTCGACATCGCGCCCACGGCGGCGAACATCGAGGAGTACAGGAGGAAGCCGCCCAGGAAGAACGCCATGAACACGGCGAGGGTCGCAAACGGGATGTGCGGTAGCGTCATGGTTTGCGCGGAAGCAGTATCCGCACTCAGGGCGCGGGCGATGGGGACGCGCAGGCTGATAAGCAATCTCGCGGAGACGCCCCAGATGACGAACTGGAAAAACGACACCGCTCCAGCGCCGATCACCTTCCCCAGCATGAGCTGGAACGGTCGCAGCGATGAGACCAGCACCTCGATGATACGGGTGGTTTTCTCTTCCAGCACCGAGCTCATGACGTTCACACCGTAGAGCAGAATTGCCATGAACAGGAGAATGGCCATGATGTAGGCAAGGACGAACGACTCGCCCGCGCTTTCCGTCGTGGTGCGGCCATGCGCGATCTTCTTCTGATCCAGATTGACCCTGAGCGCCTGGGCCCAATCCACGACCGGAGGATTCACACCCTTGCTCTGCAGACGGGCCTTCACCACGACGCGATTCAGGGTCCGCTGCAGCTCCTCGATCGTCTGCAGCGAGAGATTCGACGCGCGATACTCCGCCTTGCCTTCCGTCGGGAGCGAGTCGGAGACGATCAGGAAACCATTGATGTGCTTCGACTCCACGAGCCCGGTCAGCGAATCGAGGACGCCCGAACTCAGCTTGACCGTATTGGCCCGCAACGTCCTGCTGGCTCCAAGCGCCTCCGCGATCTGGGTACCGTAGCCGAGACTCCCGGTGTCGACGATCGCGATGTCCCGGACTGCACCGCCCACGGACTGCATGATCTGGAAGACGATGATGCCGGCGAACAAGACCGGACCCAGGATGGCCGAGACCCAGAACCACTTGGTGCGAACGCGTTCGACGAACTCGCGGCGAATGATCGCCCAGACTTTATGCACGGGCACCACCATTGCCTGCGCCGGTGGCTGTCGCCGTCGCGGCCTCCGGACCCACGAGGTCCACGAAGATCTTGTGGAGCGAAGGACTCGCCAGCTCGAACCGCGCGAGGCGCGCGCCGGACTCGACCAGCGCCTTGAGGATCTCCTGGGCATCGGCGCCAGGAGCCAGCTCGAGCTCCGCCTGCTGGCCAAAGTCCTGGAACTTGGCCACCAGGCGGCGGTCGGCGAAGATCTGCTGCGCGTTCCCCTGGCTGCCGTCGAACGCGACGATGACATGCTTGCCGCCGTGCGTGCTCTTCACCTCCGCCAGGGTGCCGTCGATCAGCTTCTTGCCGCGCGCGATGATGCACAGCCGGTCGCACAGCTTCTCGGCGTGCTCCATGATGTGCGTGGAGAAGAGCACCGTCTTTCCCTGGCGCCGGTAGTCGATCACGGTGTCGCGGAGCACCTGCGAGTTGACGGGATCGAGACCGGAGAATGGCTCGTCGAGAATCACGAGCTCGGGATCATGCAGGATCGTCGAAATGAACTGCACCTTCTGCTGCATCCCCTTGGAGAGATCGGACACCTTGCGCAGCCGCCAATCGGCAAGACCCAAGCCCGATCCGCGCGGAATTCGCGCGGCCGCCCCCGACCTGACCGAACAGCCGGACCTCGCCGCCGTCAGGCTCGTAGATGTCCATGATCATGCGCAGCGTCGTGGTCTTACCGGCGCCGTTGGGACCGAGCAAGCCGTAGATGATGCCGGAGGAAACACTCAGGGAAAGGGAATCGACCGCGGTGTGTCCCGCGAAGCGCTTGGTGACGCGGTCGACGATGACGGGTTCAGCCATGCGGGGAAACTATGAGGAAGGTAAAGCGACGCTAGGGTGAGGCGACGCTACGATACTACGACGCTAGGACACCGAAGAGCTCGCCCGCTTTTCGTACGGCGGTTACCAAGGCATCGACGTCGTCGACGTCATTATAGATGTAGAAGGACGCACGCGCCGTGGCGGCGACGCCGAGCCGGCGCATGAGCGGCTGCGTGCAGTGATGGCCGGCGCGAATGCAGACGCCGTCTTTGTCCAGGATCGTCGCCAGGTCGTGCGGATGAATGTCGCCGTAGGTGAACGGCACGACGCCGGCACGATGCTCACGCGGTCCAAAGACCGTGACACCCTCGATCTGGGACAGCCGCTCGATCGTCAGGCGGGCGAGCTCCTGCTCGTGCGCGGAGACGTTGTCCAATCCCAGCTGCTCGAGATAGGCGATGGCCGCGCCCAGCCCCACGGCGGCCTCCACGTTCGGCGTCCCGCCTTCGAACTTGTGAGGGATCTTGTTCCAACTGGAATGGTCGTCCCACACCCGCTCGATCATCTCGCCGCCACCGTGGTAGGGGGGCATCGCGTCGAGCAGCGCCGGCTTCGCGATCAGCGCCCCGCTCCCCATGGGGGCGAGCATCTTGTGGCCGGACAGCGCGTAGAAGTCGGAATCGATCGCCTGCACGTCCACCCGGAGGTGAGGGCTGGACTGCGCCCCGTCCACCACGGTGACCGCACCGGCAGCGTGCGCGAGCCGATTCAGCTGCGCCGCGGGATTCACGGTCCCCAGCGAATTCGAGACGTAGGGGAAGGCGACGATCTTGGGCTTCGCCTCGAGCGCCCGCCCGAAGTCGGACAGGTCGATCCGTCCGTCCTCCGTGATCTCGACCATCCGGAGCGTGGCGCCTTTCTCCTGACACAGGATCTGCCACGGCACGATGTTCGAGTGATGGTCCATCGCCGTGACCACGACCGTATCCCCGCGCCCCACATTGGCACGGCCCCACGACGCGGCGACCAGATTGATGGACTCCGTGGTGCCGCGCGTGAAGACGACGCCCTCCCGGGTCCATGCGTTCACGAACCGGGCGACCGCGGTGCGGGCGGCCTCGTAGGCGTCCGTGGCCTCGACCGCGAGCGCATACGCGCCGCGGTGCACGTTGGCGTTGTGGAAACTGTAGTAGTGGACGATCGCGTCGATGACCTTGCGCGGTTTTTGACTGGTCGCCGCGTTGTCGAGATAGACGAGCCGGCTCCCGTTCTCCTTCTTCGTGAGAATCGGGAAGTCGGGGCGGATCCGCGCGGTATCGAGCATCAGAAGTCCTTGGCCGACTCGGTCGTCACGGGCTCGGCGCGGTTTTGCAACGCCGCGTGCAGCGCGTGCCACGCCAGGTTCGCGCACTTGATGCGGCTGGGAAACGCACGCACGCCCGAAAACGCCGCCAGCTTGCCCGGCGCGTTCGCGCCGCCGGCGAGCATCTCGCGAAACGCCTCGAACATCGTTTCGGCGTCCTTCACCGGCTTTCCCTTCACGGCGTCGGTCATCAGCGACGCCGAGGCCTTCGAGATCGCGCACCCCGAGCCCTGCGGCATTTGAAATCCGATATCGCGGATGGTATCGCCGTCGAGCTGCACGAACAGTTGGATGCGGTCGCCGCACAGCGGATTGTTGCCCTCGGCCCGGCGATTCGCCGACTCCAGCCGCTTGAAGTTCCGCGGATTGCGGTTGTGATCGAGGATGACTTGCTGATAGAGCTCGCCCAGGTCGTTCATGGCTCCGCCAGGCGACCCCGCACTATTGCGTCGAGCTCCGCACGCAGCGGAGCCACGCCCATGCGGCCCAGGATCTCGGTGGCGAACCCGTAGGTCAGCAGTCGGCGGGCCTCGCGCTCGCCAATGCCACGGCTGCGCAGATAGAAGAGCGCGCGCGGATCGAGCGGTCCTACCGTCGAGCCATGCGTGCACTTCACGTCGTCGGCGTAGATCTCGAGCTGCGGCTGGCTGTCGGCGTGCGCTTGGCCCGAGAGCAGGAGATTGTTGTTGGTCTGCTTCGAGTCGGTCTTCTGGGCGCCCGGCCGCACGATGATGCGTCCGGTGAACACGCCGCGCGACTTCCCGTCGAGCACGCCGTTGAAGTACTCGTGGCTCTCACAGTGGTCCGCCGCATGGTCGATCGTGGTGTGATGATCGGCATGCTGCTCGCCGGCGAGCAGGTACAGCCCGTTCAGGATCAGCGTCCCACCCGGGCCCGCCATGACGGCGCCGATGTCGTGGCGCGCGAGCGCCCCGCCGAATGCGACCGTGTGCAGATTGACCGTGCTGTCCCGGCCTTGATGCGTTTGCGTGGTGGCTACGTGATAGGCGCGGGGACTTTCGCGCTGGACGCGATGATAATCGACCCTCGCCGCCTCTCCCACCACGACCTCGGTGACGCTGTTCGTCCAATACGTACCCTGGCTCAACGACGCGTAGGTCTCGACGATGCTCGCGCGTGCTTCACGCTCGAGGACCACGAGATTGCGAGGATGGGTCACCACAGGCTTCCCGCCCGTCGATAGGAACAACAGCTGGATCGGCTCCGCGATCGTCGCTTTGGCCGGCACGTGAACAAATGCTCCGTCGCTCACGAACGCGGTATTCAGCGCGGAGAAGGGCCGGTCCTGCGTAGCGGCGTACTGGCCGAGGTGCTGGCGGATGAGATCCTGTCGATGCGTAACGACGTGGGCCAGGCTTTGAACGTCGTCGAAAAAAGGCGTCGAGAGAGAGCGTTGAAAAAAGCCGTCAACAAACACAAGACGTGGCCCAGCCTCGAGCAGCAAGAAGGGCCGGATGTCGTCGAGCGTCGGGACACGGGCGGGCGGCTTCGCCAGCTCGAAGGCGCCTTCGGCGATCGGCGCGACGCTCGTGAAGCGCCACGCCTCCTGCTTCATGTTGGGGAAGCCCAGGTCGCCGAAGCGGGTGATCCCGCCTTCGCGCAGATCTTTGAGCCAGGCAGGCACGCGGGACGCACCGTTGGTCGCCCATGCGTGATAGGAACCGACGAGCCGTTCTACCGAGTCGGTTTTCGAGCCTGTTTTCACTGCCATCGTCACGACACCATTACGCCATCACGCAGCCAGTCGTAGCCGCGAGACTCGAGTTCCTGGGCCAATTCGGGCCCGCCGGTCTTCACGATCCGGCCGTCGGCGAGGACATGCACCACGTCGGGCGTGATGTAGTTCAGGAGCCGCTGGTAGTGCGTCACGATCAAGAACGAGCGATCGGGGCTCCGCAGCTTGTTCACGGTTTCCGCGACGGTTTTCAACGCATCGATGTCGAGCCCTGAGTCCGTCTCATCGAGGATCGCCAGGCGCGGCTCGAGCACCGCGAGCTGCAGGATCTCATTGCGCTTCTTTTCGCCGCCGGAGAACCCTTCGTTCACGGGACGATTCATCATCGAGTCGTCCCAACCAATTGCCTTGAGCTTCTGTTCGAGAAACTGCAGGAAGTCGATCGGATCGAGCTCCGGTTCCCCCCGCTCCCTGCGAAGCGCGTTCAGCGCCGACCGAAGGAAATAGGAATTCGTGATACCGCGAATCTCCACCGGATACTGGAACGCGAGGAAGACACCGGCACGCGCACGCTCCTCCGGTTTCATGTCGAGCAAATCCTTGCCCTCGTACGTCGCGGTGCCGGCGAGCACCGTGTATGCCGGATGTCCCGCGAGCACCTGGGCGAGCGTGCTCTTGCCCGAGCCGTTCGGCCCCATGATCGCGTGGACTTCGCCCTTGCGAATCGTGAGATCCACACCTTTGAGGATCTCCGTACCGGCGACGGCGACGCGCAGCCCTTTGACCTCGAGCATTACCCGACACTCCCTTCCAGGCTGATCCCAAGCAACCGCGTCGCTTCGACGGCGAACTCCATCGGCAGCTCCTTGAATACTTCCTTGCAGAAGCCGTTGACGATCATCGAGACCGCATCCTCGGCGGACAGGCCGCGCTGGCGCAGATAAAAGATCTGATCCTCGCCGATCTTCGACGTGGACGCCTCGTGCTCCATGATCGCCGTGCTGTTGCGCACGTCGATGTACGGGAAGGTGTGCGCGCCGCACTTGTCACCGATGAGCATCGAGTCGCACTGCGAGTAGTTACGCGCGCCCTCGGCGCCCTTCATGATTTTCACGAGCCCGCGGTAGGTGTTCTGTCCGCGGCCCGCCGAAATGCCTTTCGACACGATCGTCGAGCGCGTGTTCTTGCCGAGGTGAATCATCTTGGTACCGGTGTCGGCCTGTTGCTTGTGACTGGTGACCGCCACCGAGTAGAACTCGCCGATCGAGTTGTCGCCCTGGAGGATGCAGCCTGGATACTTCCACGTGATCGCCGATCCGGTCTCGACCTGCGTCCACGAGATCTTGGAGTTCGCACCGGCACACTTGCCGCGCTTCGTGACGAAGTTGTAGATCCCGCCCTTACCCTCTTCGTCGCCCGGGTACCAGTTCTGGATCGTCGAATACTTGATCGTGGCGCGCTCGAGCGCGACGAGCTCGACGACCGCGGCGTGGAGCTGATTCTCGTCCCGCATCGGCGCCGAGCAGCCCTCGAGGTAGCTCACATAGCTGCCCTCCTCCGCGATGATGAGCGTCCGCTCGAACTGGCCGGTCGATGACGCGTTGATGCGGAAGTAGGTCGACAGCTCGAGCGGACAGCGCACACCCTTCGGCACGTAGACGAAGGAGCCGTCGGTGAAGACGGCAGTATTCAGCGCCGCGAAGTAATTGTCGTTGTGCGGCACGACCGTGCCGAGATACTTTTGGACGAGTTCGGGGTGCTCGCGGATCGCCTGCGAGATGGGACAGAAAATCACGCCGAATTTGGCGAGCTCCGCCTGAAACGTCGTCGCGACCGAGACGCTATCGAAGACCGCATCGACCGCGACGCCGGTAAGGCGCTTCTGCTCCTCGATCGGAATTCCCAGTTTCTCGAAGGTCGCGACCAGCTTGGGATCGACCTGATCGAGCGAATCGAGCTTGGGGAGCTTCTTGGGGGCCGCGTAGTAGCTGATCGCCTGATAGTCGATCGGCCCGTACTTCACGTTGGGCCAATGCGGCTCGGACATCTTGAGCCAGTTGCGATACGCCTTCAGGCGCCACTCCAGCATCCATTCCGGCTCGCCCTTCTTGGCCGAAATCAGGCGGATCACGTCCTCGTTCAAGCCGGCCGGCACGACCTCAGATTCGATGTCGGTGACGAAGCCGTACTTGTACGGTTGCTGGACGTGGGCTTCAATACTGGTCATTCGAGCTCCGGAAGTCCTTAGCGCACATACGCTTGGCTACAAAAATGGCTCCCCAGATGGGAATCCTAATGGTTTTGTCGGGATTACGCTAGTAGATGTCTCGATTCCACTCCCTCACGAGCCGCTCGTAGTCGTCCGGCGTATTGATTTGGTCGATCACCGCCGGATCGTCCACCGGGACGCCCACCACTTCCTTTTCATGCTTATGCAGGACTGCCCGCGCGCCCTCGCGCGTCGCTTCCGAGCTCTCCAGCAGCTCGCCGAACAACGCGGATCCCCAGATCACGGGATGACCCCGCCGCTCTGCAAACGTCGGGACGACCGCGGGGGCGCCGGTTCGGCGGTGCGTCTCGAGGATGCGCTCGAC
>QHUF01000106.1 GCA_003221075.1 Gemmatimonadota bacterium | reverse complement strand
AGGTGATCATGCAGTGGGTGGAAGAGATCAAGCCGTCACTGCTGGTGATCGGTCGTCACGGGGCACACCGCGTCGAGAACACCGAGCTTGGATCGCAGGCGGAGAATCTCCTGCGCCTGGCGCCGTGCTCGGTGCTGCTGACGGGTGTGGTGGGAGTGCGGCCGGAGGACATCCCCTGGATCGAAGAAGACGGTCAGGCGGGGTTGCCCTGGGCCCCTGAAGCCGAGGTGCGGATTCTCCGCGTGCCTCCGTTCGCGCAAGGGATCGCGCGCCGCGCCGTCGAGGAGTTCGTCCTTGAAAAAGGTGGCAGTATCGTAACCAGCAAGCTGCTCGACGAAGCCATCCAGAAGCTGCTGCCCACACATATGCAGCTCATCATGGGCATCGGCAGCGCCGAGGAGATCGCGCTCGCGGAAGTGAAGGCGACCGAGCAGATGAAGGCGACGAAGGTGCAGGGCTCCGACGCGGATCCCGTGCCGGCAGTGCCCATGATCGAAACGAAATGCCCGGTGACCGGGAACGTGAGCACTCGAGCGCGGGTGGTGACGGATCCCATCGTCTGGACGCAGGAGGCGTGGCAACGGCTCCAGCTCGTGCCGCTCATCGCCCGCCCGCTCGCGCGAAACACCGTCGAGCGCTTCGCTCGGAACCACGACATCTGGCGTGTCACCACGCCGGTGATGGACGATAACAAGCAGGCGATGATCGAAGCCGACGAGTTCGATGTCGACACGATGATGGTGATGTTCACTGAGCTCCGCGCCAAACAGATCCGCGCCGAGGCAGAGGGGAAGGACGCGCTCTCGCCCGAGATGCGCGCCTTTATCGAGGAGGCGAAAGCGCAGGGGATCACCCGCTGCCCCATCCGGGACATCGAAGCGAAGATGGACAAGTGCCCGGTCGACATGAAGACGGTGACGCCCGAAGAGGCGAAACGGGCGGTCGAGAAACTGCTGCAGTGAACTACGTTCCACACGTCGTCGCCTGGAATCTCACGCGGCGCTGCAACCTCGAGTGCGCCCACTGCTACATCTCGGCCGGCCCCCACGAGAGTGCGACGTCCGAGCTCGAGACCGCTGAAGCGTTGCGGATCGTGGACGAGCTCGTGGCCGTGAATCCCGCACCACTGATCATTCTGTCGGGGGGCGAGCCGCTGCTGCGCCACGATCTGACGCAGATCGCGGCCTATGCCACGCAACATGGAGCGACCGTCGTCGTTGGCACGAACGGCACGTTGCTCACCGACGAGCGCATCACGGCGCTCAAGGGCGCCGGCGTGAGCGGCGTCGCCGTCTCGATCGATTCACTGCGTCCCAGCTACCACGACAACTTTCGGCACGGCAAGGGCTCGCTCGAGGCCACGACCCTCGCGCTCGGCCGGCTGCGCGCCGCGCGGCTCGATTTCATCATCCAGACGACGGCGACCAAGGGCAATCGTGCCGAGCTGGAGCGGGTGGCGCAGTGGTCGGCGGAGCAGGGCGCCGTAGCCTTCAACTGTTATTTCTTGGTGGCCACTGGCCGCGGTGCATCTCTTTCAGATCTAGCTCCCGCGGACTACGAAGCGGTCTTAGCCGACTTAGCTCGTTGGCAGCGTGAGTTCAGAGGTCGCATGTTAGTACGTGCTAAGTGCGCGCCGCATTTCATGCGGCACGTCCACGCGGCCGATCCCGCATCGCCGATCCTGAATTACGAAACGCGCTGCCCCTGTGGCACGCAGTACTGCCGCATCACTCCCGACGGCAAGCTCACGCCCTGTCCCTATCTCCCGGAAGTCGCGGGCGATCTGCGCGCGCAGAGCTTCGGCGAGATCTGGCGTAGCTCGCCGCTGTTCCGGCAGCTGCGGGAAGGGAAGCTGGGCGGCAAGTGCGGCAGCTGCGAGTACCAGAAGCTGTGCGGCGGCTGCCGCGCGCGCGCGTTCGCGCTCGAGGGCGACGTTCTCGCCGCGGATCCGTCCTGCGTGTACGAGCCCGCAGGGACTGCCGTGATCGAGCCGCAGCACGAGGTCTCGTACGGGCAGGAGTTCACTCCCGCCCTCACGTGGTCGGCTGCGGCGCGGTCACGGCTCGATCGCATCCCGTCGTTCGTGCGGGGCGTCGTTGCCAAGCGCGTCGAGGATTGGGCGCGCGAACGCGGCCTGCACGAAGTCACGCCCGAGCTGCTGGGCGAGATCCGCAAGGCAATGCCGCTCGACTTCTCCAAGAAACGGCCCTTTTTCGTGGCGGATAGCTGATGGTCGACGCCCTGCATCTGCTTCAGGCCGCGGCAGACACTACTGGCGCATATCGCGACTTCCCATGGATCGGTAGCCGCGCCGCCGTCTGGATCGCGGCCGAGATCCATCTGATGTTCGCGGCGTTCGTCTTGGGAGTGCCGATCTTCGCCGTGGTCGCCGAGGCGATCGGCATCTTCGGCAAAGACCAGCGCTACGACCGGCTGTCCAAAGAATTCACCCGCCTGCTGCTGATCGCCTACAGCGCCACGGCCCTCTGGGGGGCGACGTTAACGTTTCTCCTGGCGACGCTCTATCCCAAGTTCTTCGCGTACCTGCTGTCGATATTCGCGCCATCGGTGTGGGTGTACGGCGCCATTTTCTTTTTCGAGTCGTTCACGCTCTACCTCTACTACTACGGCTGGGACCGGTGGAAGTACGGCCGGGCCAAGATCGTGCACTGGTGTCTGGGCATCCTGCTCAACATCTGGGGCACGACCGTGATGTTCATCGCCGACTCGTGGCTCACGTACATGATGACGCCGCCGCGCGACATCACCCCCGAGACGTCGCCCGCCAATATCAAGATCTGGCACGCAATCCTCAACCACACCTGGATGCCGATCAACATCCACCGCCTGATCGGCAACGTCGTGTTCGGGGGCGCGATCGTGGGCGCGTATGCGAGCTACCGCTTCCTCGCGTCACGCACCGACGAAGAACGAGCGCATTACGACTGGATGGGGTACGTCGGCAACTTCATCGCGATGTCGGCGCTGATCGTGCTGCCGTTCGCAGGCTACTGGTTGGGGCGTGAGATCTACCAGTATGACCAGTCGCTGGGCATCACGATGATGGGCGGCTTCATGAGCTGGCTCTGGGTGATCCAGGCCTTCCTCATCGCCGTGCTGTTCCTCGCCGGCAATTACTACCTCTGGGTCGGGATGGGCCGGATTCCCGGCGCCGAGCGCTACCGGCCATATACCAAATGGCTGCTCGTCGTGCTGGTGCTCGGCGCGCTGGTTTGGGGAACGCCGCACACGATGATCGCGGACTCGCGCGAGCTCGCGGCCATGGGCGGCTCACACCACCCGCTGCTCGGCGCGCTCGGCGTCATGAGCGCGAAGAACACCGCGGTCAACCTGATGATTCTGGCGACGTTCCTCTCCTTCCTGCTGTATCGGCGCGCCAACATCCGGCAGGTGGTGCCGTGGGCGAAGACGGGGACGCGCATCCAGGCAGCGATGTTCGTGATCGCCGCCGCCATCGTGCTGTTCTTCGGGATTCGCGGCTATTTCGTGGAGGCGATCGTCCGCATCGGGTATTCGGTCTACCAGGTCGGTGCAGTCCTCGCCTGCATCGTCTTCGTCACGCTCATCGACGTACTCATGGCGCGCGGCGCGCAGTCGCTCGGTGCGATTCAGTGGGGCAAGATGCCGCCGCGTTCGCAGTACGCGCTCTTCATTCTCGCCGTCACGTTCACATGGCTGATGGGTCTGATGGGATTCGCGCGCAGCGGCATCCGCCAGCACTGGCACGTGTATGGAGTTCTGCAGGACATGACGCCCTACGCGGCGACTCCGGCGCTGGGATACGCGGCGATCATGATCAGCACCTGCGTGCTGATCTTCCTCTCGCTCGTCGGCTTCATCTTCTGGCTCGGGGGACTTGCAGAGAAGTCCACGTTTGTGCCGTCGACGGTGGAGGCGCCGCATGTGGGCCACTAATCTCCGCATCATCGGCGTCGTACTCGGCACGCTCGCGCTCTACACCCTGATCGCGAACAAGATTCCGCAGGTGCAGTCGGACGTGCCGCGCGCGTTGACGCTCGGCGCGAACGTCACACCGGAGCAGCTCGTCAGCGCGGGTGACCAGCTGTATCACGGCGCGGGCGGCTGCACAGCCTGTCACGGCCTCGGCACCCGCGCCCCGAATCTCTTGACCGACGAAAAAGGACAGGGACCGATCGGGGCGCGGTGCGGCAAACGCGAGGCCGGGAAAGACTGCAAGGCCTATCTCCACGAGTCGCTGGCGAGCCCGCGCGCATACGTCGTGGCCGGCTACGAGCCGATCATGCCCGAGATGGGGCGCATCCTGTCGCCGCAGCAGCTCTGGGCGCTCGTGGCGTTTCTGGAATCGAACGGCGGGACGGTGGACGTAAGCGCGTCGGACATACCGTCCTCGACAACCTCCACAACGTCGACATCCTCGACACCCTCCGCGGGCATATCCGGCGGTTCTACCGATCCCATGGCAATCATCCGCGGCGCCGGCTGCACCGGCTGTCACAAGATCAACGGCGAAGGCGGCGCGATCGGTCCTGAGCTCACGCACGTCGGCTCGCGGCTCTCGGCGAACCTGATTCGGGAGTCGATACTCACGCCGGACGCGAAGATCGCCAAGGGATTCGAGAAGTTCAAAGGCATCATGCCGAAGACGTTCGGAAACCAGCTCACGGCGGCGCAGCTGGAGGCGCTCGTGCAGTTCCTCGTGAGCCACAAATGAGAGCGTACCTCAAGCACCCGTTCTGGCAGGCCGCCCTGCTGCTGGTCCTCGCGTATATCGTCATCGTGTTCATCATCCCGCTGCTTCCCGGCAGCGCCGTGGTGCCGAAGAGCGTCGTGTTGCAGTACATGGCGACCGTGCTGGTCGGGATCCTGATCTGGGTGAGTGACGAAGAGGAGCGCTGGACGAAGTTCAAGGAGCCGCTGCACGACGTGCTCATCCAGCCACGCCTCAAGGTCGTGCGCACCGCGTTGCTTGCCGCCGTCACCTTGATCGTCGGCTGCTTTACGTACAGCCAGGTCCGGGCCGGCGTGGCGGCGCCCCCGAACCTGCGCTCGATTCATCCGGCGCCGCCGTCGCAGATCACGTTCCGCGGCAAGACGATCGCGCTCGTCGGTCTCGACAACCCGCTGCGCCGGACCGGTGACATGGCGGCGCACCTCGCGGTCGGCCGGCGCGTCTACTATCAAAACTGCGTGCCTTGCCACGGCGATCATCTCGACGGCCAGGGCCACTTCGCCGCAGGGCTCAATCCCCTGCCGGCCAACTTCCAGGACAACGGCACGATCGCACAGCTCACCGAGAGCTTCGTCTTCTGGCGCATCGCCAAGGGCGGGCCAGGGCTGCCGCGCGAAGGGACGCCGTGGAATTCGGCGATGCCGGCGTGGGAAGACTTCTTGACCGAGGAAGAGATCTGGTCGGTGGTGCTCTTCCTCTATGATCAGACCGGTTGGAAGCCACGGACGTGGGAAGTGAGTGCGGAGGGTAGCAAATGATCCACGCATTGCTTCTGATTGCGCTGATAGCTCCCCAGGACACGTCCGCCGGGAAGACCGTCTATGTGAAGTGGTGTGCGGGATGTCATGGAGACAATGGTGCCGGCGACGGCCCGGGAGCCAAGCACATGATCCCGCCGCCCCGCGATTTCACCGGCGCGATCTATCAGATCCGTTCGACGCCAAGCGGACAACTCCCGATCGATGCCGACCTGCTCCGATCCATAGATGAAGGGCTGCCGGGCACGGCGATGCCGGGTTGGAAGTCCCGCCTTTCCGACCGCCAGCGCCGCGACGTGCTGGCCTACATCAAGACATTCTCGACGTTCTTCGCCGATACGACCCAGCGGCCTCAGCCGATCAAGTTCGGCAGTGCGCCGGGCGGCGGTGGCGGTGCCGACGCCCTGAAGGTCGGCCGGCAGTTCTACGACTCGATCGGCTGCCGGAAGTGCCACGGCGATCTGGGCCGCGGCGACGGGCCGTCGGCGCCGACGCTCAAGGACGACGCACAGCACCCGATCTTCGCGGCGAATCTGCACGAGAACTGGCGCTTCAACGGCGGCGGCACCGCGGACGATATCTACCACCGGCTGCGCACCGGCCTCGACGGGACGCCGATGCCCTCCTTCAGCGACCTGATCGAGAACAAGTTCCTTACCGACGAGCAGCTCTGGCG
>QHUF01000105.1 GCA_003221075.1 Gemmatimonadota bacterium | reverse complement strand
GGTGTTGTCGCGAAACGCGCGCATCGTCGCGTCGCGCTCCTCGGCCTTCAGTTTTCCGTGCACCAATCCGACACGGAATTCCGCGAAGGTCTTGGCGAGCTTGGCCGCCATCGTCGTCGCGGCCTTGAGATCGGCCCGCTCCGATTCGTCGATGACCGGATAGATCACATAGGCCTGCCGTCCCGCCGCACACTCGCTGCGGATGAACTCATAGATCTTCGCTCGGGCCGCGTCGGTGCGGAGCGCCGTCTTGACCGTGCCGCGGCCCGGCGGCCGCTCGCGCAGCTGCGTGACGTCGAGATCACCATAGAGGGTGAGGGCGAGGGATCGGGGAATCGGTGTGGCGGTCAGGAGCAGGACGTCGGGGGCGTCGCCCTTCTCCACCAGCGCGGCGCGCTGCTCGACGCCGAACCGATGCTGCTCGTCGATCACCGCGAGGCCCAATCGGCGGAACGTGACCGACTCCTGAATCAGCGCGTGGGTGCCGACGACGACTCTGGACGCACCACTCGCGATACGCTCCCGCACCGCGGATTTCTCCGCCGCACTCATGCGGCCGAGCAGCAGCTCCGGGCGGATCGCCAGCGGCTCGAGCAGTCGTGTCAACGTCGCCCCATGCTGCTCCGCCAGGAGCTCGGTCGGCGCCATGATCGCGGCCTGATAATCGTTCTCGGCCGCGAGCAACATCGCGAACAGCGCGACGACCGTCTTCCCCGTCCCGACATCGCCCATCAGCAGCCGGTGCATTCGCAGCGGCGCGGTCATGTCGTCGGTGATCTCGCGGACCGCGTGGCGTTGATCGCCCGTCAGCTCGAACGGCAGGTGTTCTTTGAGCCGCGTCGTGAGCTCGCGCTTGAGTGTGAACCGAATCCCGGCCCGGGAACGCTTGGCCAGGTGCCGGGCGCGCGCTTGGACCAGCTGCTGATCGAACAGCTCGTCGAACGCCAGTCGGCGTCGTCCCAGCTCGGCATCCTCGACCTTTTTGGGGCGATGCATCAATTCGAGCGCGGGTCGCAACTCGATCAGATTATGCGTGGCGCGGAACGCCGGCGGATGCGGATCGGCGACGAGCGCCAGGAGCTCGTCCAAGTGTTGCTGCACCAGGGCGCGAATCTGCCGATGTGTCAGGCCTTCGGTGGCTGGATAAACGGGTAGTACGAGTCCCGCGTCCCCGGTTCCTTCGCCCTCATCCGGTTCCGCCAGGACGATGAACTCACGCGGCACGATTTGTTTGCCGTGGTAGTAGCGCACTGGTCCGGTCACCAGCAACAACTGTCCCTTTTTGATCTGCCGCTCGAGAAAGGGACGCCCCGGCCAGGCGCACTCGAGCAGTCCGCTGTCGTCCTTCAGTACGGCGCGAAACACGCGCAGTCCCCGCCGAGTGGGCAGCACACCGGTGCTGACGACGCGGCCGACGCACGTGACGTCTTGTCCAATCCCCGCTCGCGCGAGGGGCATGACGGTCGTGGCGTCGAGATATCGATGGGGAACGTGATAGAGGAGATCGCCGACGGTACGGATGCCTAAGCGCTGGAGGGCTTCGGCCCGCTTGGGCCCAACTCCTTTGAGGAATTTGACCGGGCTGCTCAGAGAGAGGGCCATCTGCTATGGGCCGTCAGCTATCTGCCATCTGCCATCAGCAGGCTGACGGCTGACGGCTGATGGCAGACGGCTCATTCGCTTACCAGGCGGTGCGCGAATTTCACTGGATCGAAAGCCTCCAGGTCCTCCAGCGTTTCCCCAGTCCCGAGGAATCGGATCGGCACCGGTACTGCGCGGCGCAATGCGACGACGCTGCCACCCTTGGCTGTGCCGTCCAGCTTCGTGATCACGAGTCCCGTGAGCGGCACCGCCGCTGCGAACGCCTGCGCCTGGCGAACCGCGTTCTGTCCGACGGTGGCGTCGAGCACGAGCAGCGATTCGTGCGGCGCGCCGGACCGCCGCTTTCCCACCACGCGCACGACCTTCTTCAGCTCCTCGCGCAAACGCTCATCGGTGTGGAGCCGACCGGCCGTATCGACGAGCACGGCGTCGATGCCCCGCGTCGTGGCCGCCTCGACAGCATCGAACGCGACCGCGGCAGGATCACCCCGTTGCGATGCGCCTACGAACGGCGCGCCGAGGCGGTCGGCCCAGACTTTGAGCTGCTCGGTGGCGCCCGCGCGGAATGTGTCGGCGGCCGCCAGCAATACGCTCCGGCCTTCGGTCTGGAGCCGCTTCGCGAGCTTCGCGACCGACGTCGTCTTCCCTGTGCCGTTGACGCCAAATATCAGAATCACCGTCGGGGGCTCCGGCGCACGCGCCAGCGGCGCCGCCGCCGCACCAAGCTGCAGGGCGACGATGCGCTCGAGGCTCGCCTGATCGACCGTATCGGCACGACTCAGGCGCTCGACGGTGTCGTTCGTCGCGGCAACGCCGAAGTCCGCTTCGACCAGCATGCGCTGCACTTCTTCAAGCGCGACGGTGTGCACCGCGCCGCCGGCGAAGAAGCGACCGACCTGTTTCCACAGGCCCATCACGGAAGTCCCTGGCGCCGACGCAACGCCCATTCCGTCGCCAATGCTAGGGTCGCGATGACAAACAGCCACCAGCGGTCCCGCAGACCGATGGACGCGACTCGCGCGGTCGCCTCACCGGGCTGCGCCGTGAGTGCCGGTACGCGCGGCAGCCACTCATCGGAGTAGGTCTCGGCCGCAACGACGCCCTGTTCCGGCCCGCCGCTCAGCGCGTAGCGGTACACACCAGGGGGAAGCAGCAGCTCGGCGCGACCCGCGGGATCGAAGCGCAGCGTGTCGGTACGCGTCGCGTCGTTGCTACGCAGGGTGATCACGAGAGCGCGCGCGCTATCCGGCGATGTCCAGTGCCACGCGATCGGCACGCCATTGGGCGACTCGAGGGTCACCGGAGCCGCCCGCTCCCTGCTCCCCGCTCCCCGCTCTCCCAATAACCAGTCCACCAGCGCCGCGACGACGCTGCGGTATCCCTCTTCAGCGGCGCCGCCGCGAAACGCCCAGCGCCACAGTCCCGCCGCCGTGACGGTGGCGATGCGTTGTCCGTTCCGCTCCTCGAGCGTGATGATCGGGCGTGCGGCCCCTCGCCGCGCCAAGCGGGCCGCGAGCGCGACGGTCGACGCAGTCGAATCATGGGCCTGCACGACAACCGCCGTCGCGGGCGGCAACGAATCCCACAGCACCCCTGCGAGTGCAGCGGTGAACGGCGAGGAAAGCGGCCGCTCGACGTACCAGTCCCCGGGTTGGCCGTTCGTCGGCCACAGCAACACCGCAGGCCGCGATCCACCGGCGAATGCCCGCGCGCGTTCCGGATCGCCCATGGCAACCACGAGCCGCGCGCTTGCCGCGGCGCTGGTCAGCAGGCTGGTCGGGACAGGCACGAGCGTCGCGCCGTCGCGCCAGCGTCCCGCCTCCGTCTCGACGAACACCTTCACCGGCACTCGCGCGACGTCGCTGAGTGTGCGGGCGAGGAAGCGCGTTTCCCAGTCGGGCGGCGAGGCGAAGATGACGGCCGCGGGCGCGAGGCTGACGTCGATCGCAAAGAGACGGCTGTTGTCTCGGGGCTCGGCGTCGCCGACACCATCCAGGCGAACCTCGAGCACCGCCCATCCGGGATTCGGGATTCGGGATACGGGAAACGTGACATCGGTGGAGAGTGTCCCGCTGTCGGGCAGCGTCACTCGCTGCGATGTCAGCCGGCGTTCTCCGACACTCACCGTTATGGACGCATTCCGAGCCCCTAGTCCCGAGCCCCGATTCCCAGCTACTCCGTAACTCACCTTGAGCCGGATCGTGTCGGTTCGCGTCACGTGCCGCGTGCCCTCGACGCTCGCAACATACGCATCGACGAATGGCGCGCGGGGCTGCACGATGACACGGGGCCGCCGCAAGAGATCGGCCGGGATGCCGGCCAGGTCATCCACTTCACCATCGGTCACCACGACCACGTCGCCGGCCCTGCCGGCGGCAGCTTCGAGCGCCGGAGCGAGGTGACTGGCGCCGGCTGCGGGCGGTGTGGTGTCGAATGCGGTGACGGTGGTGCCGAAGCGCCAGACCACCGCGCGCCGCCGGGCAAACCCGCGCGCGGTGTCCAGCGCGGCGCGCCAGGGTGCGCCCGTCATACTGAGCGACGCGTCGAGCAGCACGAGGGGCTGATCGCCCGCGGGCAGCAGGCGCGAGCTGGCGGGATTCCAGAGCAGCAGGATCAACGCCAAAACCGCCACGCCGCGCAGTATCAGGAGAGACATGCGAGCGCCTCGGCGATGGTGAACTTGGCGTCGTACAAGGCCCGCCCCACGCAGGCCCCCGCGAGCCGTGCCGCGCGCGCCGCGCGCAGGTCATCGAGCGAGCCGACCCCGCCCGAGACGATCACGTCGAGACCGAGTGCGCTGAGCTGCTTGGCACCATCGATGTCGGGACCTGTCAGCTTGCCGTCGCGCGTGACCTCATTGTAAATGATCGTGCGGATGCCGAGTCCCGACACTCGCCGCGCGAGCTCCTGCGCCGTCAGGTCGAGAATGTCGGCCGTGCCTCGCGGCGCGACGCGGCCATCCTTCGCGTCGATGCCGACGGCGAGTCGCGTCGTCCCGTGGCGCGCGACGAGCCGCTCGACGAGCGCGCCGTCCACGGCGCCGCGCGGGCCGATGACGACACGGGTGGCGCCGAGCGTGAACATCTGATCGATGTCGAACTCGCGAAACAAACCGCCACCGACCTGGACCTTGACGGTGGCCGCCTGGAGTACTGCGCCGATGAGCGTCTGATTGTCCGGGCGTCCGTACGCGCGGTCCAAGTCAACCAGGTGGATCCAGCGCGTGCCGGCGCGCGTGAATGCGTCGAGGGCCGCGAGCGGCTCGGCCATGGCGCCGTGGGCGCGTGCCACGCGCCCGCCTTCTATGTCGACGGCGGGATAGAGCTCCACGGAGTGGAGCTAGTCTTCGCGAGCCGCGGCGGCGGCGCCGAGCGCCGGTGTCGCGGCGGGCACACCAGTGGGCTCGAGCTCGGCGAGGAGCTGCGCGCGGACGGTATCGAAGGACGACTTCAACTTCGCCGGCACGGGCTCGCCAGCTCCGGCGTCCTTGCGCTGCGGATTCGTCGGCCGCCCGTTCACCAGGAACTCGTAGTGCAAATGCGGACCCGTCGAGAGTCCCGTCGAGCCGACGTACCCGATCGTTTGCTCCTGCCTGATGCGCTGCCCGACATGCACGCCGGCGGCGAACCTCGACAGATGCCCGTAGCGCGTGCGAATGCCGTTGGCGTGGCGTATTTCG
>QHUF01000104.1 GCA_003221075.1 Gemmatimonadota bacterium | reverse complement strand
GACGACGACGTCTCCTCGCTCAAGGCGATGCGTCGGATGCTGGCGCCCGGCGGCCGCCTGATCCTGCTCGTGCCGGCGCTCCCCGCGCTGTATGGGACGATGGATAAAGCCCTGGGTCATCACCGGCGTTACAAGCGCGCCGCCCTGACATCGCTCCTGCAAGCGACGGGGTTCAGGGTGGCGCACGTCGAATACTTCAATCTCGCCGGTGTCCCAGGTTGGTGGTTCGCGGGACGTGTGCTGCGCCGGCAGGTCATTCCCGCCGGATCGCTCAAGCTCTACGACGCGTTGGTGCCGCTGTTCCGGCTCGAGCGGCTGCTCCCCTGGCGGGTGGGGCAATCCCTCATCGCGATCGGCGAGGCGGCCTGATGCGGGAAGAGCGCCGCTCCCCCAACCTGCTGCTTACGGTGATCGTGCCGGCGTTCAACGAAGCGCCGACGGTTGAAAGCGCCCTGCGCCGCATTCGCGCGATTGCCCTGCGGCTGGAAATCATCGTCGTCAACGACGCATCGACCGACGGGACTCGGGAAATCCTCGATGCCCTGGCGAAAAAAGGGTTGGTTGACCAGGTGATCCATCACGAGAAAAACCGGGGCAAGGGCGCCGCGATCCGTACCGGTATTGCGGTTGCGACCGGCGACGCCGTCGTCGTCCAGGATGCGGACCTCGAGTATGACCCGGCCGACCTGCCGGCGCTGCTGCTGCCGATCCGATCCCGTCAGGCCGACGCGGTTTACGGATCGCGGTTCCAGGGCGGCCCGCATCGCGTGCTGTACTTCTGGCATTACGTCGGCAACCGTTTCTTGACGCTGTTGTCGAACATGTTCACCAACCTGAACCTGACCGACCTCGAGACCTGCTACAAGCTGGTCCGCACGGACCTGCTCAAGCGGCTGCCGCTGTCGTCGAACCGGTTCGGATTCGAGGTCGAAATCACGGCGCGGCTGGCGCAGGCCCGCGCGCGAATCTGGGAAATGCCGATCTCCTACAGCGGCCGCACCTATGCGGAGGGCAAGAAGATCACGTGGCGCGATGGGTTCGCCGCACTGTTTCACATTCTTCGGTACAACCTGTTCGTCCCGCGTAACGTCCAGGCTTGGCGCTTAACAGCGAAGTAAAGACCGGTCTCGTCACCGCGGCCGCCACGCTGGTCGTCGGCATTCTCACCCTGAACCAGGCCCTCGTCGGAGTGTTTTACGACGACGGCTTGTACGCGGGACTCGCGACGGCGTTGGGGAGCGGTCACGGATACGTTCATCCGAATCTCCCCGGCCTGCCCGCGGCCGTGCACTACCCGCCGCTCTACCCGGTCGTGCTGGCCCCGTTCTTCGGCGCGTGGTCCGTACCGTCCGCCGCCATCGCCGGCAAGGTTCTCAACGCCCTCCTGAGTGCTGCTGCGGCCGGACTGATCGCCTGGCATGCCGCCAAGACTGAGCTGCTCGGCGCGAGGATTCCGCGTTGGGTCGCCGGAGCGGTCGTATTTGCCGCGGGTGTCGCGATCCCAGCGCTGGCAACACAGGGCGTCCTCTTTGCCGAGCCGCTGTTCGGCGTGTTGCTGGCCATCACGATCGTCGCAACCGATAGATGGGGTCAGGGGGAGAGGGCCTGGATCGCGGGGACCGCGGCTGCTTTGGCCTTGCTCACACGTTCGATCGCCATTGCGGTCGTCGCCGGTGCCTGCTGTTTTCTCCTCCAGCGGCGCTCCCCGTTCCGCGTGTGGCGCGCGCTGCTGGTCCCCCCGCTCGTCGCCGCTCTCGGGTGGAGCATCTGGGTCGCGGCGCACGCGCGCGGGATCGATCCCGCGTTGGCGCTCGGATATGGGACGTACAGCGCACCGCTCAGCCAGGCGGGCCTTTCGGCGGTCGCCGGCAATGTCCGCGATCTCTCGCGACCGATGGAGGTGCTCGCATTCGGTTGGATTCCCCTGCGCTGGTTGTACATCGTTCTCGCTACCGCGGCGCTCGGCGTCGGCCTGTACGGCCTCGCGCTGCTCTCGCGTCGCTCCGCGATTGGGTTCGCGCTCGTTTTCTACGCGATCATCCTGGCGGTTTGGCCGTACCCACCCGACCGCTTTATTTGGGTTGTCCTGCCCTGGCTCGCACTGACGTGGTCAGTAGGAGCGGTCGAGCTCTGGCGACGCTGGCCGCGCGTGCGGATTCCCGTCGGGTTACTCTGCGTCCTGGTCGCCGGCGGTTACCTCCACTATGAGTTTCAAGGCTTCACGGGCCGGTGGTGGGATACGCAGGCGCGCGCCATCTCGGCCAACTTCGCCGAGCTCCTCCCCGTCGTAAACAACCTGCCCGACTCTGCGGTCGTGGCGACCGACGACGAGGCGCTCGTCTGGCTCTACAGCCGTCGCCGGTCTGTCCCGCTCTATCTCGAGAGCTACAACGGCCGCGTGTTGATCAGACCGACGCCGGCCGAGCATCGTGCCTATCTCGAGCGGATGGACGTGACGCACGTCCTGCTGGCGAGCGCGACGTCCCCGTCGGCCATCGAGTTGCGCGCCATGATCGGCGCTTACCCGTCGTTGTTTACCGCCATCTACCGCTGGCCCGATGGTCGCTGGCTCTTTGCCGTGAACCGTGGACAGTAGAGACCGGCGCCTCTACCTCGCCGTCATCGCCTGCGCGCTCGTTCCGTACCTTCCGGCGCTGTGGAACGGGTTCGCGATGGACGACCTCTACATCATCGTTTGGAACCCGCTCGTGCACTCGGTGGAGGGCACCTGGCGCGCCTTCACTGGACCGTACTGGCCGCCGGATCTGGGCGGCCAGATGTACCGTCCCCTTCCCCTGGCCTCCTTCGCCGTCGACTGGGCCATCGCCCGCGGGCACCCGGCCTGGTTTCATTCGATGAACCTGCTCTGGCACGCGGGGGTGGCGGTGCTAGTGGCGGCAGTTGTGCGTCGTTGGGCAGACTGGGCCGCCGCGCTCGCCACCGGATTAGTCTTTGCCGTCCATCCCGTACACGTCGAGGCGGTCGCAAACGTCATCGGCCTCGGCGAGCTGATGGCGGCGGCCGGCGTGTGTCTCACCGTGTACGCGGCGGTCGTTCGGCAGGACCTGCTGTTGAGCGGCGCGGCGCTCGTGCTGGGCTTGCTCAGCAAGGAGAATGCAGTCGTTGCACCCGTGCTGATCGTGTGGGCCTGGGTCGTCGGACCGCCGGCGCCGCTGCCACCTCGGCCGGCGATGCGGCGCATACTCGCATTCGTGGTGAGCTGGGTGGTCATCGCGGGAGCCTATCTCGCCGTGCGCGGTTTCGTCCTTCATCCCTACGCCCGGCTGCACGCCATTGCTCCCGTCTTCGTGGGCGAGAGCGCGATCGCGGGCCGACTCACGGCGATTGCGGCGCTTGGCGATGTGCTGCGCCTCCTGATTTTCCCGCTGACACTCCGCGTGGACTATTCGCCGGCCGAGCGCACCATCGTCCGGTCGTTGCTGGACGGCCGGTTCGTGATTGGCCTGGCCTGCCTCGCGGTCTGGGCCGCGCTGCTCGTGATGGCCTGGCGCCGGCAGCGCCGCCTCGAAGCGTTCGGCTTGGGCTGGATCGCGATCGCGTTTCTGCCCGTGTCCAACCTGCTCTTCTCGACCGGCGTGCTGCTCGCCGAGCGGACGTTCTACCTGCCGTCGGTCGGCTTGGCGCTCGTCGCCGGTGCGGCGCTGGCGCGCCTGCCGGCGCAGCGGCTTCGAGTCGCTCTCGCGTTGATCGTGCTGGCAGGCGGGATTCGCTCGGCGCTGCGAACACCGGTGTGGCATGACGATTTCAGCGTAACGCAGAGCATTCTCAAAGATTCGCCCGAGTCTTACCGCGGCCCGGCGCGGGCGGCCGCGATTTTCCAAAGCCACCGTCAACCGGAACGCGCGCTGACGGCGCTGCGCACCGCGACCCGAATCTATGACCGCGATCCCACGCTCTTCATCGCCGGCGCTGATGCGGCGCTCACCTTGGGCCAGTCACGTCTCGCGGACTCGTTGCTCGCGCGCGCCGAGCTGCTCTGCTACAGATGTTCGGGCTCCTACCGCACGCAGGCGCTCGCCGCACGCTCGCGCGGCGATTCCGCCATTGCCGATTCGCTGCTCGCGAGGATGCGATGAGACGCGAATTGGTGCTCGTGTTCGTCGCCGCCGTCGCGCTCTTCCTCCCGACGGTCCGATACGGCGTCGTGCAGGACGACCGGGCGATCATCGCCTCGAATCCGGCCGCGCATTCCATCGGCGCCGCGCTCCGAGCGTTCGACGATCCGTACTGGCCGCGCGAGACCGGGGCGGGACTCTACCGACCCGTGACGATTCTGAGCTACGCGGTCGATTGGACCATCTCGGGAGGCCGGCCCGGTTGGCTGCATGTGATGAACGCCTTGTGGCATGGGTTGGCGACTGTGCTCCTCGTGATGCTGCTGGCACGCTGGCTTCCGACACTCGGCGCTGCTGCCGCAGGTCTCGTGTTTGCCTGGCACCCCGTTCATGTCGAGGCATTCTGGGCGCCGTACTCGCCGCGCGGCGGGGGCGGTGGGCGCTTGCCGTCCTCTGCGCCGCGTTCGCCATGTTCAGCAAGGAGCACGGTGTCATTGTAGGTGTCGTCATACTGCTGGATAAGTGGCTCGAGCCTCACCCGAGCGATCGGCCCTATCCGGTCGCATTCTGGATCGCGCTGTCAGTGGTGACGATCGGGTTTCTTGCGGCCTGGTTCGCTGTCGGCTGGGCCGGTGAGAATGACGCGGCCGCAGTCTTCTATGACAGAGGGACGTGGGGTCGATTGGCGATCGCGCTTCCCGCGGCGCTGCGGGCGGCGGTACTCCTGATCTGGCCGGCGTCACTGTCGGTCGATTACAACCCCCAAGTGCTTCCCGCGCGCAGCGGGATTTCCGTTGCCGCGGTGCTGGGACTCCTGGTCGTAGTGGGCATTCCGGCCCTTGCCCTGTGGTGTCGCCGCCGCGCGCCGGCGATCTCGTTTGGCGCCGGGATCGCAGCCCTCTCATGCCTGCCGACGGCGAACCTGTTCTTCCCGGCGGGCGTCGTCTTGGCGGAGCGCAACCTCTATCTCGCGGTAGCGCTACCGGCGGTGTTCGTCGGTTGGGCAACGACCTGGGTCGCGGCACGCCGCGGGCTGCGTCCGGCGGCAGTTGCGGTGGCGATCGTGGCGATCGCGAGCGGGTGGCGCTCGTTCGCCCGTCTGCCGGCGTGGCGCGACAATCGTTCGCAGCTGGTCACATTACTCGCCGAGCATCCGGAGTCTTACCGCGCGCATGCCTCGGCAGCCGCCGTCTTTGCTGGCACCGGTGATACGGCGGCAGCACGTCGCGAATATCAGCAAGCCGATTCGTTGTTTTCCGGAGACCGTTACCTAAATGGCGCGAACGCAATCTTCTTGATCGGGATCGGTGACACCGCCGCGGCGGTCCCCCTGGTGGATCGAGGGAAGCGGTCGCGCGCGGGCGAGCGCATGACGTTGCGCGCTGAGTTTCTGCTCGAGTTGGCTCGCGGCCGCCGGACCGAGGCAGCCGCGATCGCTGACTCGGCGCGCCGCCGTTTTGCAGGCGAACAAGGCTGGTATCTCCAATTTCGCCAATGATTTAGTGCCTCTTGCGTGACGCCTTGCAAAAAGCCGGAGTTCTCCCACCCTTTTGCGGCGATGAGAAACCCAGTTCCAAACGATTAACCTCTTGGTGCACTTTTGCTTGTGCGCAGGGGGTCGATCTAAGGCATGATTCGTGCTTGTACGCGGGGCGGATATCGTTGCCAATGCTTGGACCTTACAGGGGAGGTAGTTCAGATGAACCGCAAGGGTTTTACATTGATCGAACTTCTGATCGTCGTCGTGATCATAGGTATTTTGGCTGCGATCGCGATTCCGAAGTTCGCGAACACGAAGGAAAAAGCGTATCTCGCCTCGATGAAGTCGGATCTGCGCAACCTGATTACCGCTGAAGAGGCGTATTTCGCTGACTCGGTGAAGTACACCAGCAACCTCGGCACCCAGTACAACGTGACGAGCGGCGTCGTCGGCCCCACTATCGCAGTGACGGCTGATGGGTTCACCGCCACGGTGTCCCACACCAAGACGACGAAGACCTGTTCGATCTATGTCGGGTCGACGTCGCTGGCGCCTGCCAACAAGGAAGGCGAGCCGAAGTGCGTGTAAGGCCTTTGGCCTGAAGCACGAATGCGGCGGGGAGTGATCCCCGCCGCATTGTTTTTGGGGGCATCTAGCCCGGCGCATTGCATATTGCCACGGTCATGAGGGCTCTCGGCTCTCGATCGAAGGTCAACGAAGTGATCGTAAGTCAATGATTTGTCTGGACTTCATCATAGCCGTCGATTTAAGGTATGATTAGTGCCTCTTGTGTGCGCGGAATACTCGGATGTTCATGGCTGTTCCATACAGGGGAGGTAGTCCAGATGAACCGCAAGGGCTTCACACTGATCGAGCTTCTGATCGTCGTCGTGATCATCGGCATTTTGGCCGCGATCGCGATTCCGAAGTTCGCGAACACGAAGGAAAAGGCGTATCTCGCGTCGATGAAGTCGGATCTGCGCAACCTGATTACCGCTGAAGAGGCGTATTTCGCCGACTCGGTGAAGTACACGAGCAACTTGGGTACGGCGTATGCGACGACCAGCGGCGTGGTTGGCCCCACCATCACGGTGACGTCTAACGGCTTCACGGCGACGGTCTCGCACACCACGACGACGAAGACCTGTTCGATCTATGTCGGTACGACTTCGTTGGCCCCGGCCAACAAGGAAGGCGAGCCGAAGTGCCAGTAAGGTCTCTGGCCTAGGCATCAGGGCGGCGGGGGAAACCCCGCCGCTCTTTTTTTGGGAGCGGGAATTGAGCTGCTATAGGGGTTTTCCCTACCGCTACCAGGGTAATGACCTAGTCCCGCGTGGATCTGCGAAATCTCGCAAAAAGCTAGAGATTTGACCCTTCAGGATGTGGTCGCGAGCTCAAAAGCCACGGCGTAACTGACGCTCCACTTTGATCTTACGGCCCCAATGTTCGCGCAAGGCACACTTCGTGCCTCCAACAGACGCAGGAATACCAGGTGGCGATCGAACTGTTCGGTCGACGCCCGCATGCTCGGCCACTCTCTGGAGGTAGTCCAGATGAATCGCAAGGGTTTCACACTGATCGAGCTTCTGATCGTGGTCGTGATCATCGGCATTTTGGCCGCGATCGCGATTCCGAAGTTCGCGAACACGAAGGAAAAGGCGTATCTCGCGTCGATGAAGTCGGATCTACGCAACCTGATTACCGCTGAAGAGGCGTATTTCGCCGACTCGGTGAAGTACACCAGCAACCTGGGTACCGCGTACAACGTGACAAGCGGCGTGGTTGGCCCCACCATCGCGGTGACGGCTAACGGGTTCACGGCTACCGTGTCCCACACCACGACCACCAAGACGTGCGCGGTGTACGTTGGCACGACCTCGTTGGCCCCGGCCAACAAGGAAGGCGAGCCGAAGTGCCAGTAAGGTCTCTGGCCTGACGCATCAGGGCGGCGGGGGAAACCCCGCCGCTCTTTTTTTCCCCCTCCTATATTGTCGCGCGATGAAAGACAAACGCCTTTATCTCGCAGTAGCGGCGTGCGCCGCCGTAGTCCACATCGGCGCGTTATGGAATCAGTTCGCGCTGGACGACCGACTCATCGTCGTCTTCAATCCGATGGTCCAGTCCATCAGCGGAGTCTGGGGTGCTTTCGCCGCTCCTTATTGGCCGGCAAATCTCGGCGGCCTGGTTTACCGTCCCCTCCCGATCGCCTCGTACGCCCTCGATTGGCAGCTCCAGTCCGCTGCCTGGTTTCACGCCGTGAACCTGTTGTGGCATGCCGGAGCCGCAGTGGCCGTCACCGCATTGGCGCGCCGGTGGGCGAGCGCGACGGCTGCACTCGCGGCGGGTTTGATCTTCGCGGTCCATCCCGTGCACGTCGAGGTGATCGCCAGCGTCGTCGGCCGTGCCGACCTGATGGCGACGCTGGCAACCTGCCTGGCGGTGTACGCCGCGCTGATGCTCGACAGCATCGCCTGGAGCGCGGCCTTTCTGGTTTTGGGCATTCTCAGCAAAGAAAGCGCCGCGGCCACGCCCGCACTGATCGGCTTGGGCTGGGCGCTTGGCCTTACGCGTCCGTCGCGTCGGCGCATGTTGTCGTTCGTCGCGAGCTGGGTGGCCATCGCGCTGCCGTATCTTCTGCTCCGCTGGACGGTGCTGCATCCGTACGAGGGCTTCCCGAACCTCGCACCCCAATTTGCCGGCCAGGGGCCGCTCGCCATCCGCTTCACGGCCGTTGCCGCTTTCGCCGACGTCGTCCGTCTCCTGCTCGTTCCGTTGCACCTCCAGGCAGACTATTCCCCGATGGAGCGCCTCGCGGTCACGAGTCCGCTAGCGCCGGGATTCCTTCTGGGGCTGCTCTGTCTGTGTGCCTGGGTCGCGCTGACGATCCTCGCATGGCGTCGCGGCCGGCGTGTCGAGGCATACGGGCTCGGCTGGATTGGGATCGCGTATCTACCGGTCTCGAACCTCGTCGTCCCCCACGGTGTCCTCGTCGCCGAGCGCCTGCTCTACTTGCCGTCCGTGGGCCTGGCTCTCGCCGCCGGGGCCGCGCTGGACCGGCTCCCACGACGGGCCTTGGCGATGGCGCTGTTTGTGCTCGTCGCGGC
Source organism: Gemmatimonadota bacterium (assembly GCA_003221075.1). Lineage (GTDB taxonomy): Bacteria > Gemmatimonadota > Gemmatimonadetes > Gemmatimonadales > GWC2-71-9 > 20CM-2-65-7. The sequence goes on along the minus strand of QHUF01000104.1, from coordinate 2,055 downwards.
TGGGGCAGTTCGGAGCGCGGTCCGCGTTCCGGTGTGGCGAGACAACAGAACGGCGACATTGGCAATGATTGTCGATGCCCCGCTATCCTACCGATCCTGGGATTATCTGGGATGGGAGTACCTCTGGACCGGGCATGACCAGCGTGCGCTGGCGTCCTTCCGCCGTGCGGGGTCGATATACCCCGGTGACGCGAGAATACATCTCGCGGCGGCGCACATGGCGTATGCCCTTGGACGTACTGCACTGGCGGATTCTCTCCTTGTGCGCACGGACTCAGTATGCCCGCGTTGCCCGATGGCCTATCGGAACCAGGCGAGCGCGGCACGGCTGCGCGGTGACACCGCAGCCGCGGAGTTCCTCCTGCATCACATCCAGCCTGCGCCGCGCTGAAACACGCGCTGGTTGATGTGTGACTAAATGGCCTTTGGACGGGTCCCAAACGCTGCGCCTGAGTCCGTGTCCCACCTTCCGGAGGTAGCACAGGTGAACAGGAAAGGCTTCACCCTGATCGAACTTCTGATCGTCGTGGTGATCATCGGCATCTTGGCCGCGATCGCGATTCCGAAGTTCGCGAACACGAAGGAGAAGGCGTATCTGGCGTCGATGAAGTCGGATTTGCGAAACCTGATTACGGCCGAAGAGGCGTACTTTGCCGACTCGGTGAAATACACTAGCAACCTCGGTACCCAGTATGCGACGACCACCGGCGTGGTTGGCCCCACCATCGCGGTGACGGCCGACGGGTTCACGGCGACGGTGTCTCACACGACGACGACGAAGACCTGTTCGATCTATGTCGGGTCGACGTCGCTGGCGCCTGCCAACAAGGAAGGCGAGCCGAAGTGCGCGTGAGGCTTCGGGGCTGACGCATTCAGGCGGCGGGGGAACACACCCCCCGCCGCTCGCTTTTTTAGCCTTATCTTGGGGTCCCATGAGCCGCCCCAAGCCCGCGCTCCGCGCGGAGCTCCTGTTCTATCTCACGTTCCTCGTCGCCTTCGCGCTGCTCGTGGGGGTGGCCACTTCGCTGCTGACGCTCGCCATGGCGCCCGAGAGCGGCGTGGTGATCATCGTCGTGCTCATTGCAGTCGAAGTCGGGATTTTCGTCTTGTATGGCCGGTCGCTGGTCAGTCGGCTCGTGCTTCGGCCGCTCGACCGCGTCGTGGCCACTGCCGACGCGGTCGCCGACGGTGACCTCGGCACACGGGCGCCGGACGCCGACACCCGCGATTTCGCGACGCTCGCGGAGCGGTTGAACCGGATGACGGACCGGCTGCTCGACGCGCAAAGCCAGCTGGTCCGCTCGGAAAAGCTGGCGAGCATCGGACGTCTCGCTGCCGGCGTGGCTCATGAGGTCGGCAATCCGCTCGGCGCCGCGGGCACGTACCTGGAGGTGCTGAGGCGCCGCGGTGCGGATCCAGAAGTCACCGAAGGGATAGCCCGGGAGCTCGAGCGACTCGACCGCATTGTCCGCAGCCTGCTCGACTACGCCCGGCCGCACGAGGATCCGCTCGTGCCCGTGGATCCCTCGCGGATCGTTCGCGGTGCCTACGAGCTGCTCCGGGCACAAGGCGCGTTTCGCAGCGTGCGTGCGGAGATCGACGACGGCCTTCACGTCCCCGAGATCATGGGCCGCGCGCACGTCCTGGAGCAGACACTCGTCAACCTGCTTCTGAACGCGGCGGACGCGACGCCGGCCGGCGGATCGATCATCATCGGGGCCCGGCGCTGGGCCTACGAGCCGGGACAATCGCTTCCGAAGCGCGCCACCGATCCGGGCTACGCGCGGTTCCCGCGCACGTCCGAGCGGCGGCCGGCCCGGGTCGAGTTTGCCGCTGGACAGCCGGGCGCGCTGCTCTTCGTCGCCGACTCGGGACCCGGCGTCACGCCTGACGACCGGGAGAAGGTTTTCGAGCCGTTCTATACCACTAAGGAACCGCGTCGTGGGACCGGTCTGGGCCTCCCCATCGTTGCGCGATCCGTGCACGAAATGGGCGGCGTGGTCTGGGTGGATGGCGCCCCGGAAGGCGGCGCGGCGTTCAAGATGTTCTTCCCCA
>QHUF01000103.1:2555-9538 GCA_003221075.1 Gemmatimonadota bacterium | reverse complement strand
GCACGTCTGGCTCGTCTACAACGTGCCGCCCACAAGCCGCGCCGAGCTCTTCGCGGCGGTCGGATACGTGAAGAATTCCTACACGGGCGCGTACAAGGCGAACGACAGCGGCATTGGGGGGCAGGTTGGTGTGCGGCAGCGGTTCGGCAAGATGCTCGCCGTCCGGCTCGACGGTCATGTGGATTTCATGCCAAGCTCGGCCAACAAGTCCTACATCGTCAGTTACAACGGCAACTGGGGTTTGGCGCTCGGCGTCAGCGCCCTGCTGAACCGATAGATCACTTCGCGACGAACGCCTGCAGGTTGCGTTCGGATAGGGGCGCAGCATGCTGCGCCCCTAACTTTTTCAGCTCATTTTCCAAACCACCGGTTTGATGTTGCGCGACATCTCTGCCGCAACCTGCTGCGCGTCTTTGAGCTTCGCCTCGTATTCGATCCGCCACTCCGCGGGCATATTCGCGCGGAAGTACGTCGCCGTCAGCAACTCACCGCGCGGTTCGAGACCGGCCGCCGCTCCGCAACCCACCGCCACGACGTCGCCGAGAAACAGCGTCGAGCTGCCGGTATCCATTACGTTGGCGACGCTGCACTCGAAATGCGCGAAACACTCATCGAGCACCGGCACGCCCAGCACGCCGCGATGATGCGGCAGCCCCGCGAGCTTGTCGCGATCTCGTCCGCTGACGAAGCCGAGCCGCCGCACGACGTCCAATTGCTTGGTGTGCAGCAGATGCATCGCGAAACGGCCCGTCTCGAAGATCATGTCGTGGCTGTAGTTGAATTTGTGGATGTATACCGACACCCGCGGCACCATGGGCACGATCGACGCGCGCACCGCGGCATCGGAGATCATGCCGTTCTCTTTGCCGTTGCGCTGGGCCGTGATCGCGACGACGGGTGAGGTGAGATTGCGGAGGAGTTGGTATGTGAGGTCGGGCTCACGCATACTTCAAGATACATGACCACTGGTGCCTCGCTGCCGGCCCGCGTGCTGGCGCACATTCGCGAAAATCGGCTCTTCCGAGATCCCGGGGAGGCGCTTGTCGCGGTCTCTGGTGGCGTGGATTCTGTTGCCTTACTCGATTTGCTGAGCGACACGGCGAGCGAGCTCGGATTGTCCCTCGTAGTCGCCCACGTGGACCACGGGATCCTGCCGGCCGGACGGCCGGTCGGCCGGACGGTCAGACAGCTCGCCGAGAAATACGGATTGCCCTTCGAGTTCACCGAACTGAATCTGGGACCCGACACGACGGAGACCGAAGCGCGGCGCGCGCGCTACGCGTGGCTCCGTGAAGTGCAAAAACGCCGCGGCGCGAAATACATCGTGACCGCGCATCACGAAGACGATCAGGTCGAGACGATCCTGCTGCGCGGGTTGCGCGGGAGCGCGCCCGCCGGTCTCGCAGGAATTTCCCCGCGCGGTCGTGGCGGGCTGGTGCGACCGTTGTTGCCGTTCACGCGCAGCGAGCTGCTGGCCCACGTCGCGGAGCGCGGCCTGCCCGTATACGAGGATCCTGCGAATCGCGATCCTCGGCACCTCCGCTCCTGGGTCCGCACGACGCTCCTGCCGTTACTGAACGAGCGCCTCGGCTCACGGTTGCGGCGCGATTTGCTGGAGCAGGGTCGTCATGCGGCCAGCGATCGTCGTGCCTGGGATCACATGTTGGATATCGTGCAGGAGTTAGCGCTCAGCGTCCAGGGAACGACCTTTACCGTTGCCCGCGCGAGTGTGGTCGGCTATGATAACGCATTGTCTGTCGCGCTTTTGCGCGCTGCGGCCCGCAGAGTAGGACTCGTGCTAGGGCCAACGCGGGCTCGGCAGCTCGTAGCATTCGCGCAACGCCCCTCCGGCCGCCGTCTGCCATTGGGCGACGGGTGGTCGGCCGAAGTGGCATTCGATCAGTTGCGAGTCGGTCGCGATGCGGCCCACGCGGTCGATTGCGCGCTCGAGCGGATTTGGCCGAGCGGCGAGCGGGGTACGGCGCGGTTCGGCGGGTTCGAGATTGCCTGGGCGCCCGCGTCGGCGCCCGCGCAGATCGAGCGCGCGACGTGGACGACGTGGCTGGACAGCGCCGCGTGGGAAGTGCGGTGGCCCGCGCGCGGTGATTCGCTGGTGCCGTTGGGCGGCGTCGGACACCGGCCGCTCAGGCGGTTACTAATGGAAGCGCGAGTGCCGCGCAGTGCGCGGCCGCGCTATCCCGTAGTCAGTAGAGGGGCAACCATTCTCTGGGTGCCGGGCATCTGTCGCAGTGCGGAGGGCGTGCCGGCGCCCGGAACCCGAGCGGTGAGGTTGGATGTTACCGAGCACAGCTCAGCTGAGGCAGACGGGGGGACGTGAGCTCAAGCGCATCGTCTTCGATGAGGAGACGATCGCCGAGCGAGTCGAGAGCCTGGGCCGTGAAATCACGGCGGCCTACCCCGACGGCGAACTGCTGGTCCTGGGCCTCCTCAAGGGCAGCTTCATCTTCTTGAGCGATCTCGTGCGGCGCCTCGACCGGCCGCTCCAGGTCGATTTTATCGTCGCATCGAGCTACGGCGAAGGAACGGTGTCGAGCGGGAACGTCCGGCTGGTATATGACCCTGAAACGGAACTCGCCGGGAAGCACATCCTGCTGGTCGAGGACATCATCGATACCGGCAAGACGCTGAACAAGCTGGTCGCGCTGCTCCGGCAGCGGCGGCCGCGGAGTCTGGAGATCTGTGCCTTGTTACACAAACACGTGGCTGAACATTTGGAGCTGGAAGCGAAATTCGTGGGATTCGACGCGCCGACGCTGTTCCTGGTCGGGTATGGGCTCGATCACGCGGAAAACTTCCGGCACCTTCCCTATATCGCGAGTCTGACGTAGATGGCCAATCGACTGCCCCCGCCCCCGCGGGAATTCAACTGGGCCCGGATGCTGCGGACGCTCTCGTTCTGGGCGCTCCTCATCGTGGGCACGATCGCGCTGGTGCAGCTCGCCTCGAGCCGCCGCCGCGAAGAAGCCGAGATCAACTACAGCCAGTTCATGGAAGAGCTGAACGCCGGCAACATCTCCGCGGTGGAGATTGCCGAGCGGCAGAAAGTGCGCGGCACCTTCCAGCATCCGGTGGTGGTGAAGCGCCAGACCGTGGAGCGCTTCAACGTCCTGCTGCCGTTCGAGGCGGACGACAAGTTCGCCGCCGCGCTGTCGGCGAAGGGCGTGGAAGTGCGCGCCCGCGAGCCGGGCCAATCGTTCGGCATCGTACTGCTGCAGTTCCTGCCGTACCTGCTGATCTTCGGCCTCGTGATCTTCATGCTGCGGCAGATGCAGCAGGGAGGGAACCGCGCCTTCGCGTTCGGCAAGTCCAAGGCGAAGCTGCTAGCGGGTGACACCCCCAAGGTCACGTTCGCCGACGTCGCGGGCTGCGACGAAGCCAAGCAGGAGCTCGAGGAGATCATCGACTTCCTCAAGGATCCGCAGAAATTCCAGCGGCTCGGCGGCCGGCTGCCCAAGGGCGCCCTGCTGGTGGGGCCGCCGGGGACCGGCAAGACGCTGCTCGCCAAGGCCGTCGCGGGCGAAGCGGGCCGGCCGTTCTTCTCGATGTCGGGCTCCGATTTCGTCGAGATGTTCGTCGGCGTCGGCGCCTCGCGCGTGCGTGATCTGTTCGAGCAGGGCAAGGCGCACGCGCCCTGTATCATCTTCATCGACGAAATCGATGCCGTCGGGCGCCATCGCGGCGCTGGACTGGGCGGCGGGCACGACGAGCGCGAGCAGACGCTCAATCAGCTGCTCGTCGAGATGGACGGGTTCGAATCGAATGAAGGCGTGATTCTGCTCGCGGCGACCAACCGGCCGGACATCCTCGATCCGGCGCTGCTGCGGCCGGGCCGCTTCGATCGGCAGATCGTGGTGGACATGCCCGATCTGAAAGGCCGCGAGCAGATCCTCCGCGTGCACGTGCGCAAGATCCCGATGGCGCCCGGGGTGAACCTCGAGCGGATCGCGCGCGGCACGCCGGGACTCGCCGGCGCCGAGCTCGCGAACATCGTCAACGAAGCCGCGCTGCTCGCCGCGCGCCGCAACAAGGCGCACGTGGACGGCCAGGATTTCGAAGACGCGAAGGACAAGGTGATGCTGGGCCTCGAGCGCAAGAGTCGCGTGCTCTCGGACGAGGAGCGGCGTCTCGTCGCGTATCACGAAGCCGGCCACGCCCTCGTCGGGCTCACCGTGCCGGACGCCGATCCGTTGCACAAGGTCACGATCATTCCGCGCGGCCGCGCACTCGGCCTCACGGCCTATCTGCCGGAGGAAGAGCTGCACAAGTACACCAAGCGCTCGATCGAATCGCGGCTCGCGATGGCGTACGGCGGCCGTGTCGCCGAGGAACTGGTGTTCGGGCCGGAGAAGGTGACGACGGGCGCCGCGCAGGATATCCAGCAGGCGACCAACATCGCGCGCCGCATGGTGACGCAGTTCGGGATGAGCGCGGTGATCGGTCCGATTGCCGTGGGCGACCGCGAGCAGGAGATCTTCCTGGGCCGCGAAGTCGTACAGCGCCGGGAGATTTCCGATCGCACTGCCCAGATCGTGGACGAAGAAGTGAAGAACATCCTCACGCGCGCCTACGCCGAGGCGGCGCGTATCGTCAGCGAGCGGCGTGCCGCGCTGGATCGTCTCGCGGCCGCGCTGCTGGAGCGCGAGACGCTGGAGCGCGAGCAGGTCGAGATGGTGATCGCCGGCCAGCCGTTGCCGCCGTACGTGCCGCCGGCTCCGCTGCCGCGCGCCGAAAGCGGCGAGCAGGAGAAAGAGAAGCCGTCGCAGCGGACGTCCGGGGGTATTCTCCGCAATCCGCCGCCTGAGCCTGCTGGCGCCTGACCCCGGGCGCCCGGGCCCGGGCATCCAAATACCCCAAGGTCGGTAGGCCTCAGGCCGAGTCTGGACACTCGGACCCTGGCCGGAGGTGTTACGATTGAGCGGCATGGAAGCTAAGAACGCGGACCTCTCCGCGCTGCGGATCAACCGCGCCGCCGACGGGGCGCCGCCCGCGTCGGATTGGCGGCGCTGGCTCCTGCTGGGTGTGGGCGCCGCCGGCGTCATCGTGCTCGTGACCACCCTGTTGCTGGCCGGGGGCGCCCTCCGTTCCGCCATCCCCGTCCACCTCACGCCCGCGACGATGGTGTCGCCGATGCGGTCCGGGGCGGTCATGATCGCCAGCGGCTACGTCGTCGCGCAGCGGAAAGCCGCCGTGGCGTCCAAGGGCACCGGCCGTCTCGTGTATCTCGGTGTCGTCGAGGGCGACCGCGTGCGGACGGGGCAGGTGATTGCCCGGATCGAGGACGCCGATGTCCGGGCGCAACTGGCACAGGCGCAGGCCAACCTCGCGTTGAGCCGCGCCGAGCTGCGCGACGCCGAGCGGTCGTTGGTGCGGGAAAAGACGCTGATGGACAGCAACTTCAGCTCGCAGGCGACGTACGATGCCGCGGACGCGCGCTTGGAGCGGGTGAAGGCGGGGATTGCCGTTGCGCAGGCCGCGCTCCAGTCGGCGGAGGTTGCGCTGGAGAATACGGTGATCCGCGCGCCGTTCGACGGTACGGTCCTGACGAAGAACGCCGATGTGGGTGAGGTGGTCGCCCCACTCGCCGGGGGCGCCTTCTCGAAGAGTGCCGTCGTCACGATCGCCGATCTCGGCTCGCTGCAAGTCGAGGCCGACGTCGCCGAGTCGAACCTCGAGACGATCAGCGCCGGCCAGCCGTGCGAGATCGTGCTCGACGCATATCCCGACGTGCGCTATCCCGGCTCCGTCGCCAAGATCGTGCCTACCGCCGATCGCGCGAAGGCGACCGTCCAGGTGAAGGTCGCGTTTCGTTCCTACGATGCGCGCGTGCTACCGGAGATGAGCGGGCCGGGCCGTGGAAGTGCCGGTCGTCGTGGGCCGGCAGCTCGGATCGTCCGTCGCGATCCGCGAGGGGTTACGTCCGCGCGTTCAAGTCGTCGACAGCGTCGGCGCCAGCCTGCGTGGCGGCGCCAAAGTCACCGTGCAGTAAGAGGAGATCATGCCCAATCCGATCGTTCAGGTTCGCGGTGTGTCCAAGTCCTATCGGCGCGACAGCATGGCAATTCCGGTGCTGAACGACATCTCGCTCGACGTCCCCGAGGGAGAGTTCCTCGGTCTGATGGGCCCGTCCGGGTCCGGGAAGACCACGCTCCTCAACCTGATCGCGGGAATCGATCGTCCCGACAAAGGTGCGGTCTCGGTCGCGGGCACCGACGTCACGAAACTCAGCGAGTCGGATCTGGCCCGCTGGCGCGCGCGACACATCGGATTCGTGTTTCAGTTCTATAACCTGATCCCCGTACTCACGGCGTACGAGAACGTGGAGTTGCCCCTGCTGCTCACGCCGCTGTCGAAGGCCGACCGGCGCAAGCACGTCGAAACCGCGCTGACCCTGGTGGGTCTGCAGGATCGCCTGCACCACTACCCGCGCCAGCTCTCGGGCGGGCAGGAACAGCGCGTCGCGATCGCGCGCGCGCTCGCGACCGACCCCACGATCCTCGTCGCCGACGAGCCGACCGGCGATCTCGATCGCAAGTCGGCCGAAGAAGTCCTGACGCTGCTGGAGCGGCTGAACAAGGAATTCAAGAAGACCATCGTCATGGTGACGCACGATCCGCACGCCGCCGAGCGCGCGCACATCGTCCGTCACCTCGATAAGGGCGAACTGCAATGAAACTCCTCAAAATCGTCCTCAAGAACCTGTTCCGGCACCGGTTGCGCACGATCCTGACGATGCTGGGCATCGCCACGGCCGTGATGGCGTTTGGGCTGATCCGCACGATCGTGGGCGCCTGGAACGCGGGCGTCGCCGCGTCGTCGGCCAACCGCATGATCACGCGGCACAGCGTGTCCTTCATTTTCCCTGTGCCGCTGCCGTACCGTCAGACACTCGCGCGCGTCCCGAACGTCGCGGCGGTCTCGTGGGCCAACTGGTTCGGCGGCGTCTACGGCGATCCGAACGACTT
>QHUF01000103.1:0-2523 GCA_003221075.1 Gemmatimonadota bacterium | reverse complement strand
CGTGATCGGTCGCAAGCTGGCGGCGCAGCACGGCTTCAAGCTCGGCGACGTGATCACGATGGAGGGCGACATTTTCCCCGGCCGTTGGGAGTGGGTGGTGCGGGGGATCTACACGGGCCGCGATCAGACGGTGGATGAGACCCAGATGTTCTTCCAGTGGAATTACCTGTACGAGCAGGTGCAGGCGCGGGAACCGGGCCGGCCCGTGGACGCGGGGTGGTACATCCTGCGAGTGCAGCCAGCCGAGGCGATGCCGCGGGTCGCGACCACGATCGACGACCAATTCGTGAATTCGCGCGCTCCCACAAAGACCGAAAGCGAGAAGGCATTCCAGCAGAGCTTCGTGGCAATGTCGAGTGCCATCATCACGTCGCTGCAGGTCATCTCGGTCGTAATCGTCGGGATCATTCTGTTGGTGCTCGCCAACACGATCCTGATGGCGGTCCGCGAGCGGACCCGGGAGTACGCCGTGCTCAAGACGCTGGGCTTCTCGGCGCGGCACCTGTTTGCCCTCATCTTCGGGGAGTCGCTGCTGATCGCGCTGTGCGGCGGCCTGGTCGGTCTCGCGCTCACGTTCCCGATGGTCGCCGGCTTCGGCAAGGCACTGCCCACGTTTTTCCCCATCATCAACGTCGCGCCCCTGACGATCGCCCTGGCGCTCGGCGCTGCCCTCATCGCCGGCACGGTCGCGGCACTCTTCCCCGCAACCCGTGTGGTGCGCACGCCGATCGTCGCCGGCCTGCGCACGGTGGGATAGACGAGCCATGATGCGGATTCCGTTCTCCTACATCTGGCGGAGCCTGTGGGCCCGCCGCCTCACGACGACCCTCACGCTCGGCGGCCTCGCGCTCGTCGTGTTCGTGTTCGCGGGGGTCTTGATGCTCGCCCAGGGTCTCGAGGCGACGCTCGTCGACACCGGTTCCCGCGACAACGCGATAGTGTTGCGGCGCTCGGCCGGCTCGGAGCTGGTGAGTCAGATCGACCGCGGGAGCGCGAGTATTCTCGAGACGCAACCCGAGGTCGCCGCCGCCCGGGATGGACGGCCGCTGCTGTCGCGCGAAGTGCTCGTCGTGATCAACCTCTACAAGAAGACGACGAACGGAATGAGCAACGTCTCGGTACGCGGCGTATCCCCCCAGGCGTTCGAGCTGCGCCCCGGGTTCCGCATCGTCCAGGGCAAGCCCTTCCAGTTCGGCACCCACGAGGTCGTCGTGGGCAAGAACATCGCGGACCGGTTCCGCGGCGTCGCGCTCGGGGCGGAGCTGCGGTTCGGCGGGGACCGCTGGACTGTGGTCGGGATCGCCGATGCCGGCAGGACGGGCTTCGACTCCGAGATTTGGGGGGATGCCGATCAGTTGATGCAGGCGTTCGGCCGGCCCATCTACTCGTCGGCGACGTTCCGGCTGCGGGATGCGAACCAGTTTGACGCCGTCAAAGCGCGATTGCAGGCCGATCCACGCTCCCAGTCGCTGGAAATCAAACGCGAGCAGGAGTTCTACCGCGAGCAGTCACAGGCGATGGCGAAGTTCATCAAGATTCTGGGCCTCGTCGTGACGATCATCTTCAGTATCGGGGCGATGATCGGCGCCATGATCACGATGTACGCCGCCGTCGCGAACCGGGTCGTCGAGGTGGGGACGATGCGGGCGCTCGGGTTCCACCGCCGCAGTGTCTTGACGGCGTTCCTCGCCGAGTCGATCGTGTTGGCCATCGCCGGCGGCGCCGCAGGAATCGGGCTCGCCTCGCTGCTCTCCTTCGCCCGCGTCTCGACGCTCAACTTCGGGAGCTTCTCGGAGATCGGGTTCGGATTCGCGCTGACGCCCGGCGTCGTCTGGAGCGCCTTCGTGTTCGCGCTGGTGATGGGCGTGGTCGGCGGGTTCCTTCCGGCGGTCCGGGCCGCTCGCCTGAACATCGTCAACGCGCTGCGGGCGTCGTAGTGCCCCAACCATCCCTAGCCCCTAACCCCCAACCCCCAGCCCCACAATGAATGTCACCGCGCTCGCCGCGCACACACCCGAAGCGGTGCGCGCGGCGCTCGCGGCCCGTGGATGGGAAGCCCAGCCGGCCTGGTTCGCCGCCGTCGGCATCCAGCCGTTCGTCGTCCTCATCGAAGCCATCAGTGAAGCCGAGCGGGAGGCGCTGGTGCATTGGGGCACCAAGTCCGGCGCCGATGTACTTACTGGGGGCTCGGGGTTGGGGGCTGGGGGCTGGGCGCTCGTGGCGGGAGCCGCGAGCCGCATCGCCCCGCTTGCTCGGTACGACCGGGCTCCCGTCGAGCTGGCACGCCTCGCTCCTGAGTTGGGCAAAGTGCTCGCCGCGCGCGTAGAACCGCCAAGCCGCTGGGCTGTTCGCGGGGCCGACCTGTCGCTCGACAAGCCGGTGATCATCGGGATCCTCAACGTCACGCCGGACTCGTTTTCGGATGGCGGTCAGCTGCCGACGGTCGAGGCAGCCATCGAGCACGGCGAACAGCTCACGGCGCACGGGGCACGCCTTTTGGACGTCGGTGGTGAGTCCACGCGG
>QHUF01000102.1 GCA_003221075.1 Gemmatimonadota bacterium | reverse complement strand
GATCTCGCCCCCCTTCGGGACTAGCACCGGCTGGTCGTCCCGGATAAGCTGGACGACGTTGTCCCCCGGGATGTCGTCCGCCGTGACCACGACGACGCGCGACCAGTCGAAGGCGGGGTCCAGGGTGCTCGAGCGGATCGCGCCGCGCGCGATCGTGGACCGGATCGTCCGGCCGTACCAGGCCCCCGGGACGGTGATGTCGTCGGTGTAGCGCGCGCGCCCCGTCACTTTGTCGGCACCTTCGCGACGGGGGACCGAGCGACCGACGGCCGCGCCTGGAGCGGGAGGAACCGATGGCGGCGAAAGCATGTGCGGTAATAATGCCACAGAATGTGGCACCGGGTGCGCGCACTGCGCATCGTGCCCGTGACCGTGCTTCAAAACGACTGGTCTTGGGGGACTCCTCAGCGGTGCGCATGGCATGAGGGTTGCAACACACTAGCCGGCGGAAGCAGCACGCGGATGTCGGGGGAAAAAGTCGGCAAAGGCGGAGCCAGGTAGTCCGCTGGCACCGCGCCGACTGCCGCAGCGGTCGTGCACGGTCGCTGCGGACCCCCTCACCAATGTGGAGGGCAGTAGGGGCGGGTGGGGAACGGCTGCGTGTCATCGCGCAGCATCCCGGCTCGCCCCGCTTCTTTCCCGGGCACTTGGCCGCAGCGGGAGCGCTACATTGCCGATCATGACCACTGCTCGAACCAGGTCGGGCGCCGGACTCGAAGTGCACGCGCCGTTGGAGCCGGGGTTTGGGGAGATCCTGACGACCGAGGCGCGGCGCTTCCTTACGACTCTGGCGCGGGCGAGTGAGCTGCGCCGCCAGGAGCTGCTCGCGCACCGCGTGGCGCGCCAGCGACGCCTCGACGCCGGCGAGCGGCCCGACTTCCTGCCGGAGACGCGTTCGGTGCGCGAGGCGGACTGGACCGTCGCGCCGATTCCCGCCGACCTGCTGGACCGCCGCGTCGAGATCACCGGCCCCGTGGACCGCAAGATGGTCATCAACGCGCTGAACTCCGGCGCCCAGGTCTACATGGCCGACTTCGAGGACTCCCATGCGCCGACGTGGCGCGCCACGATCGAAGGCCAGATCAATCTGCGCGACGCGGTCGCAGGGACGATCTCGTATGCGAGTCCAGAAGGAAAGCCCTATGCCCTCGGCCCCAGCCCCGCAACCCTCATGGTGCGGCCGCGCGGCTGGCATCTCGACGAGAAGCACGTGACCGTGGACGGACGCCCGATCTCCGCATCCCTCTTTGATTTCGGGCTGTTCTTCTTTCACAACGCGGCGGCCCTCATTGCGAAGGGCACAGGGCCTTACTTCTACCTGCCCAAGCTGGAGAGCCACCTCGAGGCCCGCCTCTGGAACGACGTCCTCAACCTCGCGCAGGACGAGCTCGGCATCCCTCGCGGCACGATCCGCGCGACGGTCCTGATCGAAACGATCCTCGCCGCGTTCGAGATGGACGAGATCCTCTACGAGTTGAAGGACCACTCCGCCGGCCTGAACTGCGGGCGCTGGGACTACATCTTCAGCTTCATCAAGAAGTTCAGAAACCGGTCCGACTGCGTCCTTCCCGACCGCGCGCGCGTGACGATGGACCGGCATTTCCTCAAGTCGTACGTCGATCTGCTGATTCAGACCTGTCACCGCCGCCGCGCCCACGCGATGGGCGGCATGGCGGCGCAGATCCCCATCAAGCACGACCCGGCGGCGAACGAGGCCGCGCTCGAGAAGGTCCGGCAGGACAAGCTGCGCGAAGTCCGCGCCGGGCACGACGGCACCTGGGTGGCGCACCCGGGGCTGGTGCCGGTCGCGGCGCAGGTGTTCGACGCGTCGATGCCCGGTCCGAATCAGCTCCACGTCGCGCGGGACGACGTGCGCGTGACGGCAGCGGATATGCTCACCGTCCCCGATGGAGAGATCACCGAAACGGGTCTCCGCACCAACGTGGACATCGGGATTCAATACCTCGAGTCGTGGCTGCGCGGGGTCGGCTGCGTGCCGATCTACAATCTCATGGAAGACGCCGCGACCGCAGAGATTTCGCGGTCGCAGGTGTGGCAGTGGGTCCGTCACGGAGCGCGTCTCTCCGACGGGCGGGCCGTGACGCGAGACCTGGTCGAATCGATCATCGCTCAAGAAATGGAGGAGCGGCACCTGAAAGGCGGCAAGTTCGAGCTCGCCGCCGAGGTGTTTGCTCAGCTGATGACCGGCGCCGAATTCCCGGAGTTCCTCACCCTGCTCGCCTACGAGCATCTGGAGTAAAGAGCATGAACAAAGACTCATTTGTATACGAGCTGGATCGGCGCTGGCGGACGGGCCAACGGTGGCAGGGAATCACGCGTCCGTACACCCCGGACGACGTCTACCGCCTGCGCGGGACGCTCCCGCTCGAGCACACGCTCGCGAGCCACGGCGCCGCGCGACTCTGGTGGTTGCTGCGCGAAGAGCCCTACGTCGCGGTGCTCTCGGCGCTCACCGGGAACCAGGCGGTACAGGAAGTACGGGCCGGTCTGAAAGCGATCTACATCAGTGGTTGGCAAGTGGCGGCCGACGCCAACTGCGCGATGACGACTTACCCCGACCAGAGTCTCTACCCCTCCGACAGCGTCCCGAACCTCCTGGTGCGCATCCAGAATGCGTTGCGCCGGGCCGACGAAATCCACCACATGAACGGCGATCAGTCGATGCATTGGTATGTGCCGCTGGTCGCGGATGCCGAGGCGGGATTCGGGGGCGTGCTCAACGCCTACGAGCTGATGAAGCTCATGATTTGCGCCGGCGCGGCCGGCGTGCACTTCGAGGACCAGCTCTCCTCGGTCAAGAAGTGCGGGCATCTGGGCGGGAAGGTGCTCGTGCCCACGAGCGAGTTCATCGCCAAACTGATCGCGGCGCGGCTTGCCGCCGACGTGTGCGGCGTCGAGACGATCCTGATCGCGCGCACCGACGCGAACAGCGCCGGCCTGTTGACGAGCGACATCGACGAGTACGATCGCCGCTGGTGCACCGGCGCGCGCTCGCCCGAAGGCTTCTTCATGATCAAGGATGGCGTGGAGGCGGCGATCGCGCGCGCCCGCGCGTACGCGCCCTACGCCGACATGCTCTGGTTCGAGACGGCGAAGCCCGATCTCGCCGAAGCGAAGCAATTCGCCGAGGCGATCCACAAGGAGTATCCGGGAAAGCTGCTCGCGTACAATTGCTCGCCGTCGTTCAACTGGAAGCGCCATCTGAACGAAGCGCAGCTCGCCTCCTTCCAGAAGGAGCTGGGCGCGATGGGCTACAAATTCCAGTTCGTCACGCTCTCAGGGTTCCACGCGTTGAATCACGCGATGTTTAACCTGGCACGGGACTACAAAGAGCGCGGCATGGCGGCGTACGCCGACCTGCAATCGCAGGAATTCGCCGTGGAGCGGGAAGGCTACGAGGCCGTGAAGCATCAGGAATTTGTGGGCGTCGGTTACTTCGACGAAATCACGCAGATCGTGCACGGCGGCCGCAGCTCGACCGTCGCGCTGGAAGGCTCGACGGAGCAGGAGCAGTTCGTCAGACGTTGACCGATCACTGTCCGTGAGGCCCGTCTCCTTCGTCAGTTGACAAGGCCCGAGCCGTCCCTAGGCTACGGGTATGAAAACCCTCCGCAACTACATCGGGGGCGAGTGGATCGCCCCCGGTAGTGTCGATTACCTCGAGCTCACGAACCCGGCGACCGGCGAGACACTTGGCAAGGTGCCGCTCTCGGGCACGCGCGCGGTGACCGAAGCCGTCGCTGCGGCGCAGGGTGCCTTCCTCAAGTGGCGAGAAGTCCCGCCGGTGGTCCGGGCCCGCTACCTCTTCAAGCTCAAACACCTGATCGAGCAACAGTTCGACGATCTTGCGGCGACCGTGACGCGCGAGAACGGCAAGACGCTGGACGAGGCGAAAGGGTCGGTGCGCCGCGGCATCGAAAACATCGAGCACGCCTGCGGCATCCCATCTCTGATGATGGGCAAGACACTCGAAGACGTCGCCGCCGGCATCGACTGCGAATACGTTCGCCAACCGCTCGGCGTCTTCGCGGCGATCACGCCGTTCAATTTTCCGGCGATGGTGCCGTGCTGGTTCTGGCCCTACGCGATCGCCACCGGCAACACGTTCATTCTTAAGCCGAGCGAGCAGGTGCCGTTTTCGCCGACGCGCATCATCGAGCTGGCGCACGAGGCCGGCATCCCGCCAGGCGTGCTCAACCTGGTGCATGGAGGGAAGGACGCGGTCAACGCGCTGCTCGCGCATCCGGGGATCACCGGCATCTCCTTCGTCGGGTCCTCGCCTGTTGCGAAATACGTCTACCAGGAAGCCGCCAAGTACGGCAAGCGGGTGCAAGCGCTGGGGGGCGCGAAGAATCACGTCATCGTGATGCCCGACGCCGACATGGACCGCGCCGTGGCGAACATCAGCGAGTCGCTGTTCGGCTGCGCCGGCCAGCGCTGTCTCGCGGGGAGCGTTGTGGTCGCCGCCGGAAAGGCGTACGAGCCCTTCCGCGAGCGGCTCCTGAGCGCGGCGAAGGATCTGCGCCTCGGTTATGGCCTGGAGCCCGGCGTGAGCATGGGGCCCGTCGTGTCGGCGAAGCACAAGGAAAAAGTGCTGTCGTACGTGGAGGCGGGGCGCAAGGACGGCGCGACGCTCTTACTCGACGGCCGCGCGAGCAAGGTCGAGAAGCATCCGCGCGGCCACTTTGTCGGCCCCACCGTCTTCGATGGCGTGCAGCCCGACATGACGATCGGCAGAGAAGAGATCTTCGGTCCCGTGGCGTCCGTGAGCCATGTCGGCAACCTGGACGAGGGGATCGAGATGGTGCATCGCTCCGGGTTTGCCAACGCGACGTCGATTTTCACCCAGAGCGGCAAGGCCGCGCGCGAGTTCCGCTATCGCGTCGGCGTCAGCATGATCGGTGTGAACATCGGGGTGGCGGCCCCGATGGCGTTCTTCCCATTTGGGGGAACTAAGGGATCCTTCTTTGGGGACCTGAAGGCACACGGGCAGGACTCGATCGAGTTCTATACCGACAAAAAAGTCGTGATCTCGAGGTGGTGATGCGAAAAGTCGTCGGCGGCCTCATCCAGATGTCGAATCCGATCAACGATCCCAACGCCCCAGTCGCGAAGATCAGCAATGCGATGGAGGAGAAGCACCTTCCTTATATAGAGGAAGCAGGCAAGCGGGGCGTGCAAATCCTCTGCCTGCAGGAAGTCTTCAACGGGCCCTACTTCTGCCCCAGCCAGGACGCCAAGTGGTGCGACATCGCCGAGCCGATCCCGGGTCCCACGATCGAGCGCATGCAGAAGCTCGCCAAGAAGCACGAGATGGTGATGATCGTGCCGATCTACGA
>QHUF01000416.1 GCA_003221075.1 Gemmatimonadota bacterium | reverse complement strand
GCCGAGCACTCCGGCTGATCCGCCTACGTCGGGAAGCAGCGATGGTGACAGGCCGACCGCTCCGAGTATCTCCTCGCTCCAGCGCATGCGCTTCGGATCGAACATCAGCGTACCGGACGCATCTGACGGCTCGGTGCTGATTACTCCGGTGAGGCGCAACCGCACGAAATCCTTGGCGAGGAGCACGGTGGCGAGTCGCGCGAACGCGCCGGGCTCGTGATTGCGCAGCCACAGTACCTTCGGCAGCGTGAACCCTTCGAGCGCGGGATTGCACACCCATTCGCGCAGCTGCGCCTCGCCGCCGGCGCGCTGCTCGATCTCGCGACACTCGGCCGTCGTTCTGCCGTCGCACCACAGCAGCGCCGGCCTGATCACCGCACCGCCCTTATCGAGAAAGACGGACGAGTGCATCTGGCCGGAGATGCCGACCGCAACGACACGACTACCGGCGCGCTGCGCCAGCACGCCGCGAATCGCCGCGCGGGCGGCCGCCCACCACGCCTCGGGATCCTGCTCCGCCCAACCTGGCTGTGGCGTATCGAGCGAGAGCGGCGCGGTGGCGCTCGCCGCGACTTCGCCGTCTTCAGCCACGAGAATCGCCTTCACGCCGCTCGTGCCGACGTCGAGGCCGAGAAACAATCAGCGAACTCCCAGGAGCAGCTCCATCGTAAGCTGATCGAGCCGCTCGTACGCGTACCCCCGCGCGCGCAACGCCGCGAGGTCGAACTTCGTGTTGCGAAGCTCGTTGAACGCGACGCGCGCCCCGGCTTTGCCACCGTCAGCCTCAGCGAGCAGCTGCTGGATTTCCGGATCCGCGTTGAAGCGCGCGACCTTGTCCTTGAGGATCAGATAGGTCCGCATGCTGCCGGCGGCAAAGTCCCACACGCCCGCTTGGTCCTCGGTGCGGTAGGCATGGCTATCGAAATGACGCATGCCCGGCCACTCGGAGTCTTCGAGCAGCTTGACGAGAAAGAACGCGCCCTTGGCGTCGTCGCTGCCAAAGCGGAGATCCTGGTCGAAGCGGCCAACCTGCTGGCCGTTCAGATCGATGTGGAACAGCTTGCCGGCCTCGAGCGCCTGCGCGACGCCGTGGGAGAAATCGAGTCCCGCCATGCGTTCGTGCGCGAGCTCGGGATTGACGCCCACCATCTCCGGATGGTCCAGCGTATAGATGAAGGCGAGCATATGGCCGGTAGTCGCCAAGAACATGTCACCGCGCGGCTCGTTGGGCTTTGCTTCGAGCGCGAAGCGCAGGTCGTAGCGTTGCGACCGGACGTACTCGCACAGGTAGTTGACGGCTTCGCGATACCAGGCGAGCGCGGTGCGCGGATCCTTGGCGGCGTTGGTTTCGACGCCTTCCCTCCCGCCCCAGCAGACATACGTCGTGGCACCAAGCTCGACCCCGAGGTCGATCGCCGCCAGCGTCTTCTGTAACGCGTAGGCGCGCACGCGGTGATCGCGACTGGTAAACGCGCCGTCGCGAAACGCCGGATCCGAGAAGAGATTCGTCGTGGCCATCGGCACTTTCATGCCGGTGTCGCCGAGCGCCTGCTTGAACTCGCGCACGATCTTGTCGCGTTCGGCGGCGCTCGCGCCGGCTGGCACCAAATCGTTGTCGTGCAGATTCACGCCGTACGCGCCGAGCTCGGCGAGCTTGCGCACGATCGCCGTCGGCGCCAGCGCCGGCCTGACCGGCTCACCGAATGGATCGCGTCCGGGATTGCCGACGGTCCAGAGCCCGAAGGTGAAGTGGTGCTCTGGCCGTGGCTCGTAGCCGTCCTTGCCGTGTGGTTTCATCCCGGCGATACTCGGCTCGCTCCGCCGTCTTGTCAAACCGAGAGGGACATGGTCTGGGAACAGCGTTGGCACCCGCTGCGGCGGGAGTGGGTCATCGTTTCCTCCCACCGGAACGAGCGTCCCTGGCTGGGTGAGCGGGTCGCAGAAGCCGCCCGGCAGCTCCCGGCGTACGTTCCCGACTGCTACCTCTGTCCCGGAAACGCGCGCAGCTCCGGCAAGCGCAACGAGCAGTACGGTGGCGTGTTCGTGTTCGACAACGATCACCCCTGTGTCGCCTTCAGCGCGCCGGTCCCTCCCCCGGCTCCGCCAGACGGTATCTACCGCAATAGCCCTGCGCACGGGGTGTCGCGCGTCGTCTGCTACTCGCCGCGCCACGATCTCACACTCGCCCAATTGCCGGAAGCCGACGTCCTCGGGCTCTTGCAAGCGCTGCAAGCGCAGTACCGCGAGCTCGGCGCTCGGGAGGGCGTGCGCCACGTGCTGGTATTCGAAAACAAGGGGGAAGTCGTCGGCGTCAGCAATCCGCACCCGCACTGCCAGATCTACGCGACGAACTTCGTGTTCAAGACGATCGAGTCGGAGGCGCAGGCGCAGGCGACCTATGTGGCCGAACACAATCGGCCACTGTTTCAGGAGATTATTCAGGCCGAGGAAGCAGACGGCAGACGGCTGATAGCGCGGCGGGAGATGGCGCTAGCATTTAT
>QHUF01000101.1 GCA_003221075.1 Gemmatimonadota bacterium | reverse complement strand
GGAGCACGTCACCGCCATCGAGCGTGCCCGGTGGCTGGATCCGTTGCACCGACCTGTACGCGCTCAAGACGCTCGCCATGGACTCGATTTCCGGCCGCCGCGAGGGAGCGCCTGGTCTCGTGATGATCGCGACCTCGTCGAGCACGAGCGCGGTATCCTCGACAAAGACCGCGTCCGGCAGCGTCGGTTCTTCCGGCGCCCGGACAACCCTGGCGCCGAGCGAGCGCAGCGCCGCCTCGTAACGCTCGTGCTCGGCGATCGCCTTGGCGACGTCGATGGGATCGCGCGGGAGGTGAGTCAGCTCGCACTCGGCGAGAGTCGGACTGACGGCACGCGTGACGGCGATGAGCATGTTACTGGGTCAGCGGCATTCGCGGGCCGGCGGGCAGATGCTCCAGCAGGTACCGGGTGAGCAGCGAGTAGATGTGGAGCGTCGTTCCCCGACCCTCGCAGATGCAATGCGAGCGATTGGGGTACGCCATGAAATCGAAGGGCTTGCCGAGCGCGACCAGGCGGTTCACCAGGCGTTCCGTGCCCTGGTAATGCACGTTGTCGTCGCCGGAGCCATGCACCACCAACAGGCGTCCCTTGAGCCCCTCGGCCTGATTGATCGGAGAGGCACGCTGGTAGCGCGCGCTGTCCGCCGGGCTGGCGAGGAGCCCCATGTAGCGCTCTTGATAAATCGTGTCGTAGAGGCGCTCGTCCGGCACCGGCGCCACGGACATACCGACCTGGTAGACGCCGGGGTAACGAAACATCGCCTGCAGCGTGCTCGATCCGCCGCCGCTCCAGCCCCAGATCGCGACACGCGTCCGGTCGAGATAGCGGTGCGATCCGGTGAGGGCCCGCACCGCGTCCGCTTGCTCCCGGCTCGACAAGACCCCGATCGCCCCGTAGACCACCTTTCGCCACGCACGACCGCGCGGTGAAGGCGTGCCACGATTGTCCACGGTAGCCACCACGTAGCCCTGATCCGCGATCATGTGCTCCCACAGATGACCGCCGCCCCAGGAGTCCTGGGCAGTCTGACCCGCCGGCTCCCCGTAGACGTACATCAGCAGCGGATAGACTTTGGTCGAATCGAAATTTGCCGGCTTGATCATCCAGCCATCGAGCGAGATTCCGTCAGACACCGTCACCTTGAAGAACGCTCCGTGACCAGCGATGAGCGGCGCCACAGCCGCGCGCTGTTTCGCATTGTCGACGAGCGTCCGCACGACCCGGTGGGACGGCAACTGCATCAACTCGATCACCGACGGGCTGTCGAACTGCGAGTAGGTGTGAAAGGCCCAGTGGGCGTCCGGAGAGATTCGGTAGGAGTGCGTCCCCGGCGCGTTGGCCGGTGACACGCGTATCGCAGGCTGTTTGCCGTCCAACCGCGTGCGATACAGATAGCGCTGAGTCGCGTTGTCCGGAGACGCGATGTAGTACAGCAACCCGCCGGGCTCGTCCACCGCCGACACGGCGACAACGTCGAAGTTGCCGGGCGTGATGTTCGTGACGCGCTTCCCGTCGCGGCTGACCCGATACACGTGCCTCCAGCCGTCGCGTTCACTCGTCCACAGAAACTCGGTTCCCTTCGCGAGCCACTCGACTTCGTCCACCACGTCGACCCAGGCAGAGTCGCGCTCGGTCAGGACCGTCCGGGTTGCTCCCGTCGCCGCATCCGCCAGCATCACGCGGTCGGTGTTCTGGAGCCGGTTGATGCGCTGGAGGATCAGCTCGTTCGGTCCCGCCCATTCCATGCGGGGGAGATAGTTCTCGCGGGGGTCGTCGGGAATCTGCAGCCACGTCGTGGGGCCGCCATCGGCGCTCACGACGCCGGCGCGCACGGCCGAGTTGGTGGTCCCGACCTTGGGATATTGAATCGGCGTGATTTTCGGATAGAGCGAGTCGGTGTCGTTGATGAGGAAATAGGTGCCGAGGCCCGTCATGTCGAACCGCCAATACGCGATCTTCGAGCCGTCGGGTGACCAGCGGAAGGCGTCGCGGAGATCGAATTCCTCTTCGTAAACCCAGTCGGTCATGCCGTTCACGTGGAGCGAGTCGGCGTCGCTCGTCAGCGCCGTGATGGCGGCATCCGAAAGCCGCTCCACGTAGACGTTTCCCTGCCGCACGTAGGCCACGCGATCGCCGGCGGGGGAAAACTTCGCATACATCAGCGATGACGGCGGGGCGTTCGGTCCGCCGAGTTTCTTCAGCGTGCCTGTCTTTCGATTGAGCACCCAGTAGTCGCCGCGGGTATTTTGCCGCCAGACGCGCTCGGTGTTGGTGAAGAGCAACATCAAATTGCCGTCGGCCGACCATGCGTAGTCGTCGATGTCGAGGGCTTCGCTTGAGCCCGCCGGCGTGAGCTGGCTGCCCGACACATAGATGCTGCGAGTGCCCGTGGAGGTCTCGTAGCGCACGATGTCGGACTTCTCCACCGTGGTATAGGCAGCTCCGTTTTCGATCCACCGCGCCGGTCCGAAGCGCTGCGGTGCGAATTCCGCCGACGCGAAGATGCGGCGCATCATGTCGTTGACGTTGTCCGGCACCTGCGCCGCAGCCGGGAGCACCGATGTGAAGAATGCCAATAGGCCAAAAACGACCTTCATGCTTTGCTCCTTGGTTTTGCGGATTTGTCAAGGAATGTACGGTGAAAGCAGGTCCTGCTTTGAGGACCGCTAGTCTCCGAAATTCGCCAACCGCACGTCGAGCACGTCCTGCAATCCCTGCAGCTTGTCGAGCACACCATTGGTCAACGCTTGATCGACGTTGATGGCGGCGAGCGCGTCATTCGGCCCCCCGCTCGCGCTCGGCAGGGAGCGTCGAGCCTGGTGATAGCTCGCGATGTTGATGCCCGCGCTCCCCAGCGCCGATCCGACACGCCCGATCACGCCCGGCACGTCGCGGTTGCGAATCACCAGCATCCAGCCGTCGGGCGCGACGTCGACGTGGAAGTCGTCGATGCGGATCACGCGGCCGTGGCTGCCGCCGATGAGCGCTCCGGTGACGCGCACGCGCCCCCGGGCGGTGTCCACCTTCACGCCGATCGACGTCTCGAACCCCGCTTCCGGCGCGCCTGTCTTCGTGCCAAGCTTGATGCCCTTCTCTTCGGCCAGCACCTGCGCGTTTACCAAGCTTACGGGGCCCGCGTTCATGGCCGCGAGCAGGCCCTCGAGCGCCGAGACGAGCACCGGCCGCTGCGCCGCTTCTTCCTTGCCGCCGTAGGCTACTTCGATCGCTTTTACGGGCCCATCCGCCAGGGCCAGCGCGAGGCGGCCCAGGCGGCGCGCCAGATCGAGGAGCGGCGCCAACCGGCGCAGCAGGTCTCCGCCCATCCCTGGCACGTTGATCGCGAACGAGAGGTCGCCCGCGACCAGTGCCTCGCGGACGGCGCTGCAGATCTCCATCGCCACGCGCTCCTGGGCTTCCGAGGTCGAGGCGGCGAGGTGCGGCGTCAGGATCACGCGATCGAGCGAACGGAGCGGCGAGTCCGCGGGCAGCGGCTCGACGGCGAACACGTCGATGGCCGCGCCGCCGATGCGCTTTTCCTTGATCGCGTCCGCCAGTGCCGCCTCGTCCACCAGCTCACCGCGCGCCGTGTTGATCAGAACGGCCGTCGGCTTCATCAGCTTGAGGCGGTTCGCGTCGATGAGATGGTTAGTCTGGTCGGTCAGCGCCACATGCAGGGTGACGACGTCCGCCGCCCGCAGCAACGCCTCGAGCGACAGCAGCCGGACGTGCATCTCGCCGGCGCGCTCGGGCGGCAAGTACGGATCGTGACCGACAACCTGCATCCCGAACGCGCGCGCCAGCTGCGCGACGTGCGCGCCAATGCGGCCGAGGCCCACGACGCCCATCGTCTTGCCGCGCAGCTCGGTTCCTTCGAAGCGCTTGCGATCCCATTCCCCGCGCCGCATGGCCGCCGCGGCGTCCGATATGCGGCGCACGAGAGCCAGCAGCAAACCCATCGCGTGCTCGCCGGCGCTGACGGTGTTGGCGCCGGGCGTATTCATGACCGCGATGCCCCGGCGCGTCGCGGCCGGGACATCGATCGTGTCGACGCCGGTGCCTGCTCGTGCGACCACGCGGAGGTGGGGTGCGCGCGCCATCAGGGTGGCCGTGACGCGCGTTTCGCTGCGCACGATCAGCGCGTGCGCGCCGGCGATCGCCTTATCCAGCTCCGCCGGCTTGCCCGCGACGTCCACGACTTCGATGTCAGATGTATTGGACAGCAGGTCGAGACCGCTTTGCGCCACCCGATCGGCGACGACGACGCGCCACGTCATTCCAGCGCCCGAGCGATCAACGGCAGCAGCTCGTCCAGCGCGGCGACGGTGTGATCGCCCATGTGCCCGATACGGATCGTGGAGTCTTTCAACGCGCCGTAGCCCGCCCCGATCGTCCACCCCTGCTGCTTGAGTGCGCCGACCACATCCTTGGAGTGTTTCCCCTCGGGGAGTCGGAGGCAGGACACGGTCCAACTGTGGCGGCCCTCGCGCGGCAGGAACTTGATGCCGTGCTCGGGAGCCCACGCTTCGACACGCCGCCGCATCGCGTCGTGCCGTTTCCAGCGTGCTTCGATGCCGCCCTCGCGCTCGATCCGCCCGAGCTGCACCTCGAGTGCGTAGAGCAATGAGATCGCCGGTGTATTGGTCGGCTGGAATTTGGTCGTTGCCGTCAGGAAGCTGATCACGTCGAAGTAGGCACCGCGCTCCTCGAGGGTCTTGGCGCGCTCGACCATCCGCTCTGACGCCACGCCCAGGGCGAGCCCCGGCGGCAGCGCCAGAGCCTTTTGCGAACCGGTGAACGCGAAGTCGAGCTTCCAGGCATCGGTCTCCACCGGGGAGCCCACCATCGAGGTCACGCAGTCGACGAGCAGCAGGACGTCATCGAATTCCTGGACGACTTCGGCGTAGCCGGCGACGTCCTGTAACACCCCGGTCGATGTCTCCGAGTGGACGCACGTCACGGCGTCCACCGGCGTGCGCTTCAACG
>QHUF01000100.1 GCA_003221075.1 Gemmatimonadota bacterium | reverse complement strand
CACCTGCTCGACGATCGCCGAGGCGCAGGCGAGCGGCGGATCGCTCGTCAACAGACAGTCGACGAAGTTCGGCAGGCGGTCCAGTGGTGTCCGGAAAGTCCGCTGTTCGAACCCGGCGACGTTACGCCGGAGGCGCTGGAGTTCTCCGTTGGCATCCAGAAGCTGCATTGCGCTCGGAGATACACCGGCGGATAAGCAGACTGCAAGGGGAAGCGCGCCAAACGTCATAGCGCACGCTGGAGCGCCGATCCTCAGTAGCTCGCTCGTCCGCTGCTGACGACGCGCAGCACTGACTCCTGCCGGAACCGGCGCTTGTACTCGGCGATGATGGCGACGATCGCGGCCTCCACTGCCGCCGACCGCGCCGGATGCACGACTTCGAGGACGAAGCTGGGCTCCCGAGAGGGCCGGCCATCCGTTCCACGCCACCCTCCCTCGGCCGCCCAGAACGTAAATCCACTGGGTAGGCGCGCGCTGACCACATCGGTCACGAACACGGCCCAGGCGGCTGCCACAGCCAGCATCACCGCCAACGCCGGCGCTTTCGTCACGAGCCCAGACGGTCGGCGTCGCGCTGCTTGGCCAACAGGCGCTCGGTGAAGTCGACGCGTTCCTCCAGCTCCGCGATGCGATGTTGCATCGCTTGCAGGTTTTCCTGTAGCTCGACGATTTCGGGATCGGCGTCCTGGCCGCCGCGCCGCCGCATTCGGAGCCTGCCCGACCCCGAGATCGCACGCCCGACTTGAATTGCGATCAGGATGACCGCGGCGCCAAGTGCCCAGCTGGGGATGATGAATGGCATCTGGTCGAACCTCGCTAGAACCGGTGGCCGATTCGACTCCACCGAATGGAGAAGGAGTCCGGCGCCCTCGTCTTGCTAAAATAGATGTACAATGGCCGGCCGCGCACATGATCGACGGGTAACGCTCCCGAGGAGCGGCTATCGAATGAATTGTCGCGATTGTCTCCGAGGATAAATACGGAGTCCCTGGGGATAAGAATTGGCCCCCAGTTGCGCATGTCAGGATGGTACGCTCCAGGATCTCCGCTAACGAGATGCTCGAGCTGCCACCGCCGGCCGTCCGTGAGGCTCTCGACCCTGCCGGTCGGGTAGGGCCGCTGCGTAAACGGCTCGACGAGTGAGACTCCATTGCGAATGAGAACGCCGTCCCGCATTGCCAACGTATCGCCGGCGATACCAACAATCCGCTTGAGGATCATGACGCCGGTGGCTGACGGGCATTGAGGTCGATGGGATCCGGAACGCCTGGACCCAGCGCGACTTCATGTACCTGAGCAGAGTTGGCTGCCAAACGAACAAGTTGAACAGAATCGCAAGCCCATACCAATACCACCGATTGTATCGCTGCAATGTGAAGGGATGCGGTGCGCGCGCAGCGGAACGGGCTGCCCGCACGGCAACGATCACCAAGCCGACGATGCCCCCAAGCAACGGCAATTCTGCCAGCGCCCCTGGCAGCGGCAAGAAAATGAGGGCGATGCCGAGCGACCCCACGAAGCACCAAAGGAGAAAAGTCACCACCGCGGCCTTCGGCTGTCCCGAGTACACCTCGCCGAGACCCGGAAGCCCCAGAGACAGGAGCACGGCCTTCCAACGAGTGCGGGGACTCCCCTGCCCAGCTGTTTCCATGCTACGGGATCGGTATCACCCGGCTAAGGTTTGACACGCCGTTCTCATCGAAGGTCTCGATCGCGACCCAATACCCCTGCCCTACCGTCAACGCGCGCAGCTCGAGCGTCGTCCCCTCGTCGGCAAAGCGCTGGTAGGTCTCATACAACTTCGCCGGTGCGATACCCCAGCGCAGGTTGTAGCCGACCGCGCCCGGCACAGGCCGCCACGTGATGACGGCATTGCGCGCGTCGCGATCGCGCCGTGCGGTGAGACCGGTGGGCGTCGCCGGGCGTGACGGCGATCCCGACCGATGGCCGAACACGCGGATATCGCTGATCGCGAGGTTCGCGGCACCGACGTGAATGTGTTCGTAGCGGACAAAGCGCGCGCGCACCGGCGTCTGCATTTCGATGTACGCGTTGGGGCGATCGCGCGTCTCGTCGGCCAGATCGGCCACGACGGCCCACACGTGGCCGTCCAGCGAGGCCTGCAGGAGGAACTGCGTGACCACGGTGGAGTCGGTGCCGTAGACGCCCGACTTGTAGTCGGCGTAGTTCACCTGGATCGCTTTCACGTCGTACGTCCCGCCAAGATCGATTGTGAGCCATTCGCCCGGTCGATTCTGCTGCGCCACCCAGAACGTGCGCGGATTCTCGTCGGTGACTCGGCTCGCCGGAAAACTATCGAGCGCCGACGACGCGGTCGCCGGCTTGCGATACGACAGCAGCATCCAGCCGGTAAACAGCTCGTCGCTCGACTGCCCGGACTTCGTCGGCAGCCAGTGCGGGAAATCGCCGAAGCGCGTGTCGACGTACATCTGCCCGTCCGCATCAAAGCCCGCGGGATGCAGCCCGATGCGGCGCTCGAAATTCCAGTTCACGGCGATCCACGGCGTGCCGGTGTTCCACCAATTCCCATACACGTCCTGGAAGGTGTTGCCGTGTCCCGCGCCCTGCACGAACCCGCCGGGCTTGTACGCAACCGGATTGTAGGGCGCGTACGTGAACGGGCCGAGTGGGTCGGCTGCCGTGTAGACGCCAGTCGCGTAGACGTTGTACTCGGTCCCCGGCGCGCCGTACTGGAGGTAGTAGCGGCCGGCGTGCTTCGTCATCCAGGAGCCTTCGATGAACGGCTTGATCGTCGAATCCCGATGGTCCCGGCCGAAGCGTTCCCAGCCATGATTGGCCGGGTCGAGACCGAACAGCCAGTGCGGCGTCCCTTTGTAGGCGAGATGCTTGCTCTTATCGAGCTCGATGGCGTGCAGCGGATACGCGTTCGACGAATTCCAATACAGGAACCAGCGCTCGGTATCGGGATCGTGAAAGAACTGCGGATCCCAGGGCCCGGGTTGCACCGAATCCGGCTTGGCGATCACGTCCGCCTCGCGCGCCCGCGCCATGGGCAGCCAGGGCAACAGTCGATTGTAAAACTCGACGCGCCCGCTCCCCGGCTCGGTGAGCATCAGGATCGGCAGCGGGCTCGTGGTGCTCGGCAGCAGATAGATCGTATCGCGCACCGCCAGGACCGCGGGCGCCACGACGTCGGTGAGCGGCCAGCGCGACGGCGTGATGTGCCGCCAAGTGCCGAGGTCCGTCGACTCCCAGTACCCGTCGCCGATGGTTTCGAAGAGATAGTACTTCCCGCGTTGCACCACGATGACGGGGTCGGCGCCAGAGCGGTATGAAATGCCCTGGTTCAACTGCTCGAAGTTGTAGCGGTAGTCGATGTCGATCGGGTTGGCGTAGGTGCGCTGCTGCAGCGCGTGCGCCCGGGGAACGGCCGCGATGATGAACAGCGCCGCGGTGAGGCCCCTACTCAGCAGGCTTATCGGTTTGCCCTTCGGTCGGCAGAGCCTCGACATCCGCAGCGCCTTCGCGGAGCGGAATCGGCGTGGCGCCTTGCGGCATGCCGATGACGAGAGTCGTCCCGGTCTGCTGCCCGGCAACCTGCAGCAGCCGCAGCTGCAACAGCTGAGGATTGCGCTGCACCATCTGCGCGGCGTTGGCGAGATTGCGGAGCGCCGCGGTTTCGCCGCGGGCGCGCTCGAGCGCCGCGAGTCCCTCCTGCCGCGCTTTCACAACCTGCGCAAAGATCTTTTTGAGATCACCCGGCAACGTCAGATCGCGGATCGCTAGCCGCTCGAGCACGAGGCCCAGTCGCTCAGCGGCGGGTTGACAGGTCTGCAGAATCTGCGGGCCCAACTCCGCACGATTCTGTAGCAACGTCTCGACTTCGCTTGCGGACACGGCAGCGCGTAGCGCTTGCTGCAGTTCCGTGTACAGCGCCGTGATGTAGTTGTCGGCGTTGAGCGTGGCGGCCCGCGCATCCGTGACGCGATAGCCGGCGGACAGGCTCACCTTCACCGCTACGCCGTCTTTACTCAATACTTCCTGCCCATTCACGGGCAGCTGCACCGGCCGCGTGTCGACTTTCCGGATGACCGTGTACGCGCGCACGTAACGGTAGAGTTCCACCTTAAGGGCCCTCCCGCGCTCAGCGGAGGCGTGAGCCTGCAGGGCCGGGCGAGGGATGCGGTCTCACCGCTGGACCCTTAAGGCAGAACAAGATGGGAGTCGAACCCTGGTGACCAGTTGGGATGGCAACATGCGGGACCAGCGGACGTATACGCGTCCGAGACCGCTTCCGTCTCCCGTTTCCATAATAGCGGGGGTTATCGCGCATGTCATGGACGCCACGTGACGAACTTGCTGGCCACGGAATCCCAATAGACGTGGACGTTGTCCCGGTCCGGGATACCAATCTGCAGGCCACGACCGCCACGTTGATAGGCGGCTTCGAGCCGTGTATTGAGCTCGCCGAGCTGGCGGCAGTCGGCGGTACTTTCGGCGCCCAGGCAATTCTCGGCAAAATACCCGTGTCCAAATGCCGGGTTGACGAGGGAAATCTCAAGGTCGGTGGTTCCGTACATCGCGCGGGCGCGCAGCGGGAAGGCCCAGATGCGGCCAGGCTTGCCTTCTGCGCATTCTACAATCGCGACGACGAACGCAGTGTCGCCGCCGGTACCCCAATAGACGCGATCCGCGGCTCCGTCGTAGGTGAGGTCTGCACTCAAAGACGTGTCCGCGACCCAGCGGACGTTCGGCGCCTGCTCAATCGCTGCGCCGCGGCATTCTGCGTCACCGCTGACGGTCTGCACAACGGGCGCGCCCGCCGGAGGCACACTCTCCTTCTGGAGGGCCTTCTCCGGTGCCTCCGGCTTGCTCTTGCAACCAAAACTCGCCAATGCAGCGACCATAAGGACCACGGAGCTTGGTTCGACGATCGATGCACCGGCCCGTTGCCGCAAGATGATCCACTCGGCGACGATGAGGTTCGGGAGCCAGCAGAGCCAGGCAATCGTCTGGTAGGCAGCGTCGAACGGCATGATGGCGAAGCGCTCTTGGGCGAGGACGGTCATCACCCACCAACCGATTTTCCGGTTCATAGCTCGCGTCGCTTGAGCTGGTCGACTGCATAGCGGCACGCGCGGGCGGTCAATGCCATGTACGTGAGCGATGGATTCTGGCAGCTGCTCGACGTCATCGCCGCCCCGTCGGTCACAAACAGGTTCGGCACATCCCAGGTCTGGTTCCAGCTATTGAGGACCGACGTCTTGGGATCGCGGCCCATCCGCGCGGTCCCCATTTCATGGTTAGTCCCGCCCGGCGTGCTCGGCCCGCGCGTGCTGGGCTCAATGTGCGTCGCACCCGCTGCCTCCAGCAGCTCCGCCGCCGTCACGCTCATGTCGCGATGGATGGCGAGCTCATTGTCGCTCCAGCGACAGTCGATGTGCAACGAGGGGATGCCCCAGGCATCCACCAACGTGGGGTGCAGCGTCGCCCGATTCTCCTCGCGCGGCAGCATCTCGCCGAACCCGGCGAAGCTCATCGTCCAGGGACCGAGCTGCGACAGCCGTGCCTTGAACGCCCGCCCAATTCCGGGTGCGTGCAGTGAGCGGGGCACATAGATCCCGTTCGGACGCTCACCGATCACTCGGCGGTCGGTCCAGCCGTCGAACTGCCCGCCCGCCCCGCCCCACTTGATGTGATCCATGATGTTGCGGCCGACTTGCCCGCTCGAGTTGGCCAGACCGCTGTTGAGCAGAATGCGCGCGCTCTCGAGCGCCGACGCGCACAGGAAAACGACGCGGGCCGTGTACTCGCGCTCCTGCTTCGTCTGCGCATCGATGATGCGGACGCCGGTTACCCGGTTCTTTTTGCTGTCGTACACGAGGCGCTTCACGATACTGAACGGCCGCAGCGTCAGGCGGCCCGTCGCGCGCGCCGCGGGCAGCGTGGCGTTGACGCTGCTGAAATACGACCGCGTGATGCATCCGCGGTGGCACGGTCCGCAGTAGTGGCAGGGCGCACGACCGTTGTGTGGGGCCGTCAGGTTGGCGACGCGACCGATTGTGAGCACGCGGTCGCGCCCAAACCGCTCCTGCATCCGCTGCCGGACATGCTGCTCGGCGCAGTTCAGCGCCATCGGCGGGAGGAACTCGCCGTCCGGGAGCTGCGCGAGCCCTTCTTTCTGTCCGCTCACGCCGATGAAACGCTCGACGTGATCGTACCACGGCGCGATGTCCTTATAACGGATCGGCCAGTCGACCGCGATGCCCTCGCGCAGGTTCGCCTCGAAGTCGAGGTCGCTCATGCGGTAGACCTGGCGTCCCCAGATGATCGACTTGCCGCCGACCTGGCGCGCGCGAAACCAGGAGAACGGACGGTCGGCCGGCGTCGAGTACGGGTTGTCGACGTCATCGGTCCAGAAGACGTGACTCATTTCGTCGAACGACACGGAGTGGCTCTGAATCGGCTGCCGCGACGCTGTGGCGCGCCGATCGCCCAGACCGCGGAACGGCATTTCCCAGGACGGCTTGTGCTCGACGTAGTCCTGCTCGGGCGTGATCGGCCGCCCGGCCTCGAGCACCAGCGTGCGGAGGCCGAGCTCGGTCAGTTCTTTCGCCGCCCAGCCGCCGGTCATTCCCGAACCGACGACGATCGCGTCGAAGTCAGTGGGCGGCATCGACCGGGGCGCAGCCGTCATAGCGCCATGGCAGTGGGAAGAGACCGAGCGCGCGCTGACCGACTTCGGACGTACAGTAGCCGTACACGGTGAGGTACTTGAGCCGGTCGAACCATTCCTCATGCGCGTCGTCGAGCGCGGTGAGGACGGCGACTTGATCAGCCTCGCTGCAAGCGACGAAGTCTCGCGACGCGCGAGCGCGGCACCGCGCGTCGAGGTCCTGCAGTCCGGCGAGGAACCGCTCCCGCTCGGCGGGCGTGTGCCAATCCGTCAACATCTTCTCGATGAAAGCACTGACACCGGCATCCGTGGCACCCGGCGTCTCGGTCGCCGGGATGATGCGTTCCGCCGCGATCGCGACGGTTTGCTCGGCATGCGCGGTGAGCGTACGGCCGGCGGCGTGCGACGTGGTGTCACGGTGAATGTCGCGGCCAAGCGCGAACAGGTCGGCTGGTGCAAGGCCGTCGAGCGCGCGAAGTCCCGCGGTCGCGACCAGCCACTGAATCAGCTCGCGTCGTTCCATGGGCGCTTCATCGCGGTTTGGTGAGTCCCTGCGCGTTCAGCCAGTTGTAGAAGTCGTCGATCCAGTGATCGCTGGTGGTGCCCTGCTTCTTCAGGCCGAAGCCGTGGCCGCCGGCACTGTAAATGTGGACCTCCGGTTTCTGCCCGGCGTGCTCCAGCGCGCCGTGAAACTTGACGATAAGGTCGCGGACGACGGGGTCGTCTTGCGCCCAGGCGAGAAACAAGGGCGGCAGCTTGGGCGGAATCGCCGGCATCACACCGAATGGACCGCCATAGATCATCGCCGCGAAGCTCGGACGCACCGCCGAGTCCGGCTGCAACACCGTCCCGCTCGTCACCATCGCGCCCGCCGAGAAGCCCATGATGCCGATCCGGTCGGGCGACACACCCCAGGCGGTGGCGTGTTGCCGCACGACTTTGATCGCCTGGATGCCGTCGGCGATGCCGTACCGGCCGGCGGTATCCATGTCCATCTGGGGGATGCCGTCGCCGCGCTTCTCTACGATGCGGTACTTGAGGACGAACGCGGCGATGCCGCGTTCCTGCAGCCAGCGCGCGACGGTGGAGCCCTCCAGATCGATCGCCAGCGCGACGAATGCGCCGCCGGGCGCGATGACGACGCCGGTTCCAGTGGCGTTGCTGCGCTCGGGGAGATAGGCGGTCAGCGTGGGGGTCACGACATTGAAGATCACGGTACCGACCGGTGTGTTCTCGATCGTGCGTTCCTGCTGGGTCCAACGCTCGGAGCCGGGTGCAGCGCCGGGCCAAACGTTCACGGTCTGCGCGTGCGCGGAGCCCACCGCAATGCCGATTCCTATGGTCGTGAGCCACATCCATCGCTGCATCGTCGTCTCCCTATGCTTCGGCCAAACCATCCAGGAATCTATTCATCTCTCTTGACGAGCGAAGAACATACACGCGCTTGTGAGGCTTCAGGTCATCGAGGCGCCGCAGAATCGACCCACGCCGGACCGCCGGATACGTCCAGATCCACTTCACAAATTCCCACCTAAGTCGTTCCGGGCATCCTGCCGGCAACTCGGCGCGATTCTGACCGGCGTGCTGCAGCTGTCGCCTCACGACTCGCCACAGACAGACCAGGCGCGGCACATCGAGAAAGACGATTGTATCGGACGCTGCCAGACGAATATCCAGCGTCCCCCCGTAATTGCCATCCATGATCCAGGCGGGCTCGTTCGCGAGCGCTTCGACCCTCGCACGCCACTCGTCCGCCGGGGTGGGATCCCAGCCAGGTCGCCAATAGAGCGCATCGAGGTGAATCAGCGGAAGCGTGGTTCGCTCCGCGAGGCGTCGCGCAAACGTGGTCTTGCCGGATCCCCCGCTGCCGATGACGAGGATGCGTTTAGCGGCGATCGCGCCCGCCGCCACGATGTGTGTCGGAGCGGACGCCACTACTCGGAGTCTGGCACCCAGGCATACGTCCGGCCGTTCCAGACAAACCAGCCGCTGAGGTGCCAATCCCACACGCGGACGCCGGCACGATACCCGAGCAACTCGGCGAGGCCCCAGTTGACGAACTCGTTGCGGCCGTTGCCGAGCGGCTGCCCCGCGCCGAGAATGTGGACGGAGCGATCGATCTGGTTTACGATCACGACGCCGTGCCGCCGGCCGCCCTTGTCGACGATCCCGAAGGCCACGTCCCACAAGCCGTCGCCGTCGAGGTCACCGTATGCGACCTCGGGGTTCAAGCGCGACGTGTAGTCGTACCCGCGCCAGAATCCCGTTTTGGTCAACGCGCTGTCCGCCCACGGCGGAACTGGCGCGCCCTGTCCGAACACGATACCGGAAGGGGTAACGAGGATCGCAATAAGGAGAAGTGATTTGATCATGGTCAGGCCCCTCCGTCCCCCTCGAGTCGGGAAGGGCGCAGCGTGATGAGCGTGACAACGGCGAGCGCCGCGACGGCCGCCGGCACGGCCCGGCCAGTCAAGAAATAGCCGACCCACGCTATCAGACCGGCTGCATCGACCATCGCCCAGACGATGATGGCTGCTGCGCGGGCCTCGTTCGTCATCCAATACTCGTCGGGCCCCTGGTCCATGCGACGCTGAGGAATCCTCGGTCGGAAGAAGGCGATCGCAAAAG
This sequence comes from Gemmatimonadota bacterium, assembly GCA_003221075.1. Lineage (GTDB taxonomy): Bacteria > Gemmatimonadota > Gemmatimonadetes > Gemmatimonadales > GWC2-71-9 > 20CM-2-65-7. Next base: position 2,567 of record QHUF01000100.1, on the reverse strand, counting down.
CGAGATTCGCCAGCCCGAGCCCCGCGGTCAGATAGCCGGCGAGTGGCACGTCACGCAACGCCGGACCGTTGAGTCGGACGACGAAGAAGAAAACGATGCCAACGAGGATGGACCCGATCACAAGCGCAGCATGCAGGATGCGGGCACCCCGAGCGCCGGCAACAGGCGGGGCAGGCTCCATGAATCCCTCTAGTTCGCCTTTAACACGGCCTCGATGAAGCTCAGGCCCTTCGTTTCGACCCACGCTGCGGACACGGCGGCGATGCCGATGGTGCCGAGACGATCGCCCGTTCCGGTCGGCGGCCGCCCTTTCCAAGGCGCGCGCTTGACCTCGCGATGAACCACGATGCCGTGCCGCGGGTCGTAGCGGAAGATGAGCGCCGAGGCGAGCCCGCTGCGGGGCGTGAAGGAGAGAGCGACACTGGGATAGGCGTCGTCGCGCTCGATGTGCTCGCGCACCGACGCCTCGTGGCCCACGGTCTTGAGCTCGGCCATGATCGCCTCGAGCACGGGGCGCACGACGGCGTGCAGCCGTTCCCCACACATCCGCCGGTCCGCGTGATCGCGCGGCGTCTTGTCTTCGGCCTGCTGCTTTGCCGACTGCGCGGCGTGCGCCTGAAGCAGTGCCTGCAGCTTGGCTTTGAATTCGTCGGTCATGGTCTCCGTTACCGGCGCATCGCGCGACCGGGACGATGAGCGTCTTCCACCCGAATATATGTCACGGGCGGCGTATGCTTCTTGAAGCGCTGTCGCACGGCGGGTCCCAGTTGCCGGAACGCCTCGACAGACAGCGCCACACCGCTCGCGTCGAGCCGAGCGGTCACATTTACGGTCTTCCCGAGAATATCGTACCGCTTGTCCGAGGCTACGCCGAACTGACCAGCGACGACCGGCCCGAAGTGCGCCTTGACATTGAGCCGGGATTCCCAGCCGCGTTCCGTCATGAGTCGGTCGGCCGCGTCCTTGAGCTCCAACAGCGCCAGGACGCCACCATCGACCCCCTCGGCGGGAAACGCGGCAAGGGTGGCGTCACCGATGAATTTGACGACGCGACCGCCGGCCGCGGCAACCGTACGACCGGCCAGCTCATAGTACGCGTCCATCACGCGCGCCACCTCAGCGTCGTCCAGTCGCTCAGCTTGGGCGGCAAAACGAGTGAAGTCGGTGAACGCGACCAGGAGGGAGACTTCGGAGAAGTCGGACATAATTCCTCCGGCGATTTGGGATCTGACGTCGGCCCGATGTCCGACAGTGACTGATTTGGAGGCGCAGGCCCAAAGTCCTGCAGTGCGAAATAATCTACATGCGGGAGCCTCAGTGATCCAAGGGCCCCGATCGCGCCGCTACGATCAGATGTGTTCCCCCATCGACGTAGCCGGGTTGTGCCGTCGCCTGGGCCTCGAGGTCGAGCAGTGCCTGCCAGCGATCCGGTTGTTGGCGCAACTCGAGCAGCAGCGGCTCCAGATTCGTGCTGAGCGCGTTCGACGCCGCCAGCGCCTCGACGGTGAATCCGTGACGCTCCATGAGATGCGCCAACTCGGCGGAGCGGAACAGATGACACTTGTGCGGTGAGGTCGGATCGTTCTCCGGGGTCAGATCACCCGTTTCGACTATGTTCTTCGTGCTCCACAGCGGCAGATCTTTCAGCGCAGCCAAATGTCGATGGAGCGTGCCCCACAGCGACATCACGCTCGCGAGCAAGACGCCTCCGGGCCTCAGCACTCGCCGACAAGACTCGACGGCGTCGTCCCGCCGCTCAAAGACGTAACTCAAGGGACCACCATACGCGACGACGACATCGAAACTGGCGTTAGGCAAAGCTGTCAGATCGCAGATGTCCAGCTTCTCGTAGGCTTCGACACTGCTCGCAAATCCGTTTTCGGATCCATAGCGGCGATTGAGGCCGAGCTGCACGTCGGAGATGTCCGCCACCACGATGCGGCAGCCGAGGCGATGGAGCGTTTGCGTGAACCGCCCGGGGCCGGCGCCGATTTCGAGCACACGCGACCCCCGCAGAACGAAGCGCTCGAGATAGAGATTGTGGATGTGTTCGTGAATTGCGCCGAGTGCGGCCTTCTCGAAGCGCTGCCATTCTCCCTCAGCCAACTGATCGAAGTAGGCCGCGACGGCTGGGCGATCGTAAGCCATCAAGTGTCGGAGCGATCGACGTTGGTGCGCCGAATCCCAAGCCCCTTCCAGAAATCAGGCGGGTAGCTGAGCTCGGGCTTCTCGCCGTTCGGCCTCACGACGTCGAGCGCATATCCATCCGGCAGTTTCTCATATCGGAGGCCCTTCACGAGCGAATGACGATCGTACGCGCTCAGGAATTGAAGATCGTCCAGGGAGTCGGGGTATGTCCCCGTGCGCACGCGATGGAGCTCCACCAAGGCAATGGCCATCTTGAACAGCTGATCTACCTCATGCGAAGACACCCGCATGCCCGTGCCCTGAGCTTCATCACCCAACAGACGCAGTACCTCCGCGCGGGCCATCTCGAGCGTTATGCCGGCGCCGATTAACGCCTGCGCAGCAATTCCCTTCTTCTCCCGCAGCACGCCGAGGAGCAA
>QHUF01000099.1 GCA_003221075.1 Gemmatimonadota bacterium | reverse complement strand
TGACCATGTATTCGCCGCCCAGACCGAGGCCGAAGACGACCGCAAACAGATAGATCGTGCCGCGGCCACCCGTCAGGAGGAGCAGCGGGATCGCCGAGACGACAAGAAAATAGATCAGCAGCATCACGTACTTCTTCGCGAAGCGATCCGCGAGCCACCCGGCTCCCAGGCGGCCGACAAGGCTCGAGGCCAGGACGAGCGAGGCGATCTGCGCCGCCCCGGCCTGTGAGTACCCGTGGTCGAGGCTCAGGAACAGCTTCAGGTGCTGGTTCGTACCTCCCACCGCGGCGATCGAGCACATGCTGCCGATGAGGAGCAGATAAAACGCGGGCGCACGGAGGACGGGACCGATAGAAACGGGGCTCGGGGCTAGGGGCTCGGGACTCGGGGGGCGCTCTTTGACGACGAGCGCCAGCGGCAGCGCCACGACGATGATCAACCCTCCGAGCACCTGCAGGGCGCCTTGCCACCCGACCGCGCGCGTCAGCGGCACGGCGAGCAACGGCACCAGCGCACCGCCGAGACCGATGCCGAGGTAAGCGAAGCCCATGGCGCGGCCGCGGGCTGCGGTGAACCAGCGCGACAGCAAGACCTGGTTCGGGAGCGGGCCGCCGCAGACGTTGCCGAGCGCGTTGAAAAGATAGAAGAGATAGAAGCCGGCGAGCGTGTGGATCATGCCGAGCCCGACGAGCGCGATGCCCGCCATGAGGATTCCGGCCACCATCAGACGGCGCGGGCCGAAGCGGTCCACCATCCACCCGGCCAGAAAACCGAACAGCGGTCCCACCAGGAGCTTGCTGAGCGCGTTCCCGGAGGTCACCTGCGCGCGCGACCAGCCGAAGTCGCGCACCATGAAGTCGTAAAAGAACGGCAGGCCGTAGAGCGCGAGCCCGACGATCGCGAACAGCGCCAGGAACGACGTCGCGGCGACCTGCGCCTGCGCGTCGCGGTGCTCCTCCATCCGCGGGATCACACCGCCCACGTCCGGCCGATCTTGGTAGCAGCCGCGGCTGGCGGAGCGGAATGCGCTTGCGCGATGAGCCCGAGGCTGCACACCGCGACGTGGAGCAGGAACACCGGGGACAAAAATGCACCTCGAATGCGTGACGGGAGATCACGGTGAGGCGTGGGCGCCACTGCCTGATGCGTGCGCGCAGCAACACAACGCCCGTGACAACCCTGTGACAGGCGTCACCATGGGGGCACGCGCTTTGCGCCTCACGGTGGAACCGCCAGTTCCGTGCCAACTCGGAGGGTCCCATGTGGCAGCTTCGCCGTCGAGCCGCTCGGGCGTGTTTTTGTCCGTCCGGTGTAGACCCGACGTGGCCGTCAGTTCGCTCAACTCGCCTCCCCGCTTTCCTCCTCACACTCGCCGTGCTGTTGCCACCCCAGATCGCTCGTGCCCAGGACACCGGCACGATCGCGGGCGTCGTCCGCGCGCAGGAAACCGGCGCCCCACTGAGGGACGTGCGCATCACCGTCGCCGGTACCCGGTTCGACGCCCGGACCGACTCGGCGGGCCGGTACACGATCACCGGTGTCCCGCCCGGCACGTATCGGGTGCAAGCGCTGATCATCGGCTACGGACTCGGCGACGTTGCGGGCGTGACGGTGGCGGCGGGACAAACGGCCAGCGCCGACTTCCAGTTGACTCAATTGGCCGTCGCGCTGCAGGAGATCGTCGTTGTCGGCTACGGTACGCAAGCTCGCCGCGACGTCACGGGGTCGGAGGCGTCGGTGAGCGGGGACGACGTGCACGAAGTGCCCAAAGCCAACGCCATCGAGGCGATCAAGGGACGCGTGCCCGGCGTGGATATCGTCACCAACGGCAACAACCCCGGCGACGGCATCAGCATTCGGGTGCGGGGCACGCGGTCCCTGACGGCGTCCAACGATCCGATCTACGTGCTGGACGGCATCCCGATGGCGGGCGGCATCGGTGACCTGAACCCCAACGACATCGGGTCGATCGAGATCCTGAAGGACGCGTCGGCGACCGCGATCTACGGCGCGCGCGGCGCGAGCGGTGTGGTGCTCATCACCACGAAGCAGGGCAAGAGCGGGAACACCATCATCACGTACGACACGTATGCCGGGTCCCAGCAGGCGCTGCGGCGCATGCCGATGATGAACGGCCCGCAGTGGGCCCAGTTCAAGCGCGACGCCGCGAGAAACAGCAACACCGGTTACCAGTGCCCCGCGGGCGTCGCGGCGTGTGCGCACGGAGACTCGATTCTCTTCTGGCCTCAGGACCTGCGGGCGCTCCAGGCCGGGCGGTGGACGGACTGGCAGGACCTGGTGCTGCGCCAGGGAACACAGGTGAGCAATGAGGTGCGAATCGCGGGAGGCGACGAGAAGACTCGCTTCGCGCTCAGCGGCGCGCAGCTCAACCAGCTGGGCATTGTCAAAGGGATGGACTTCGTGCGGCGTTCGGTGCGGTTCAACTTCGACCATCGTCCCAATTCCCGTCTGCAAATTGGCACCGCGACCTCAGTAGTCCAGAGCGACCAGCACCTGGGCCGGGGCGACGGCGTCTACAGCGAAGCGCTCGGTAATGACCCGCTGGGAATGCCGTACGACAGCGCGGGGAATCTCCTGTTCAAGCCCACGCCCGACGGGCAACGCGTCAACCCGCTCTCCGACATCCAGAACCAGAAGGACGACCGCGCACGGACGCGCGCGTTCGGGACCCTGTTCGCCGACTATACCCTGACTCCCGGGCTCACCTGGCGGGTGAACTTCGGGGCCGACCTGACGTTCTATCGCCGCGGGCAGTTCTGGGGCGCGCAGACTCAGGCACTGCAAGGGAGCCCCGCCAACGCGACCCTCGAGCAGCAGCGCACGCTCGCGTACACGCTCGATAACATCGTGACGCTCAAGCGCAGCCTGGGCCCGATTCACCGCATCGACGCCACACTCGTGTACAGCCTCCAGACGCAACGGACTGAAGACCAAGTCACGCCCGTGCTCGGACTCCCGTACGAGCAAGACCAGTACTTTGACCTGGGGTCGGCGGCGCGCGTGGATGCGCCGTCCAGCTACGTGTCCCAGTGGGCCCTGCGGTCCTACATGGCCCGCCTCAATTACGCGCTCAAAGACCGCTACCTCCTCACCCTCACCAGCCGCGACGACTGCTCGTCGCGCCTCGCGCCGGGGCACAAGTGTCAGATATTTCCCTCGGCCGCGCTCGCCTGGCGCCTCTCGGAGGAAGGGTTCATCCAACGCACGGGCCTCTTCTCCGACCTGAAACTGAGGGTCAGCTACGGAAAAACGGGCAACACCGCGATCAATCCTTATCAAACGGAGGGATCGCTCTCGAGGACCATCTACTCGTTCGGCGACCAGCCGGCGGTCGGGTACCGGCCGGGCAGCTTCGTGAATCCCGATCTTTCGTGGGAGCACACCACGCAGACGGATGTGGGGCTGGAGTTCACGGTGCGGCAAGGCGGCATATCGGGCTCGGTGGACGTGTATCGGGCCGCGACGAGCGAATTGCTCTTGAACAGACAGCTGTCGGGGATCAACGGCCGCTCGAGCATCCTGCAAAACGTGGGCGCGACTCTGAACAACGGCGTCGAGATAGCCCTCAACGCGCAGATGCTCCGCGACTGGCACGGCCTCGGCTGGAGCACGCAGCTCAATTGGGCGAGGAACCGCAACCGCATCGTCAGCCTGTACGGCGGCAGCTTGAACGACGTGGGCAACAAATGGTTCATCGGCAGTCCCGTCTCGGTCTACTACGACTACCAGTTCGGCGGCATCTGGCAGATCGCCGATTCCGTGCAAATGAAACGGTATGGGCGGAAACCTGGGGACATCCGCATCGTCGACCAGAACAATGACGGCAAGATCGACGCGAACGACCGGGTCGTGCTGGGAACCCCGTTCCCCGAGTGGACCGGGAGCCTGATGAATCACTTCAGTTGGAAGGGCTTCGACCTGTCGGTCATGGTGATCGCCCGCTGCGGCCAGACGATGGACGACGCCTTCCGCAGAGACCAGAACGTGCTGGCGGGCCGCTATAACAACGTCAACGTCAACTACTGGATGCCGAACAACCCCAGCAACACCGATCCTCGCCCGAACCTCGATCAGGAACGTCCAGAGAACAACAGCGCGATGGGATTCGAGGACGGCTCCTTCATCCGGATCCGCAGCATCAGCGTGAGCTACAGCGTGCCGGGTGCGCATCTGGGCTCGTTCTTCCACGCGAATTCACTGCGCATCTATGCCACCGCGCAGGACCCGTTCCTGTTCACAAGGTTCCAGGGCCTCGACCCCGAGTCTGCCACCAACGCCGGCACGCCCAGCTATTCGACGCTGATGATGGGCGTCACCGTGGGCCTCTGACCATGGGAGGAGCAATGCACAAGCGAACCGTCGTCATCCTGGCCACGGCAGTGCTCACCTCCCTGCCCGCGTGCGTGGACCTGAATGAAGAGGTCATCACCGGGTTGACGCCGGGAGCGTACGGCAGCCAGGCGGTCTTTCAGGCCCTCGTCAACGCCACGTACGAGCCGCTGCGCAGCTTTTGGGCGCAGGAGCGGGGCTTCACGCTGACCGAGTTCGGCACGGACATCTTCTACAAGGGCGCCGACGGCAGTTACAAGTACGTCAACGACTACACCACGCAGCTCAACCCTACGGTCGACTACATCACGGGCACCTGGAACGACTTCTACCGGGCGATCAACACCGCCAATACGGGGCTCGACCAGGCGCCGGTCGTCCAGATGGACTCGGCCGCGAAGGCGGAGCGCGTGGGCGAGCTCCGGTTCCTGCGGGCCCTCTACTACTTCTACCTGGTGCAGATGTTCGGTCCTTTGCACATCACGTTGCACCAGATCACGGCGCCCACCACCGAGGCGCATCGCTATTCCGTCGACAGTGTGTACGACGAGGTGATCATCCCGGACCTGCAGTACGCCGAGGCGCATCTGCCCGCTGTGCAGCAGGAATACGGGCGCGCGACGAAAGGCGCCGTCCAGCATCTGCTCGCCAAGGTGTACTTGGCGCGCCTGCGCGTCCCCGACGACTCCGCCGCCGACGAGGTCGCGAAGGCGCAGGCGGGGGACTTCGCGAACGCCGCCGACTACGCACAACGGGTCATCAACTCGGGCCAGTACTCGCTGTTGCCGCGGTTCGGCGACGTGTTCGACTTCCACAACGAGCGGAACGCCGAGGTCATCTGGTCGGTGCAGTTCACCGCCGATCCCCTGACCACCGGCCCCGGCAACAGCGGGCATCTCTACTTCTTGATGGAGTACGACGTGCTGCCCGGGATGCTGCGCGACGTCGCCAACGGTCGTCCGTTCAAGCGCTTCCGCCCGACCAGGTTCTTCCTGAGTCTGTACGACCGCACCAAGGACGGGCGCTACGATGCCCAGTTCAAGCGCGTGTGGTACGCCAACAACTCCGCGACCATTCCTCGGGATGCGACGGGCGCGCCCAAGTTCCAGCTGGGGGACACGGCGGTCTTTGTCTCGACGACCGTCGCGGACACCGTGCTGGTGCAGACGAAGCCGTACCGGGTCTATACGCCGAAGACGTACAGCAGTAGGATTTTCCCGTCCCTGAACAAGTTCGAGGATCCGTTTCGGCTCAGTGTCAACGAAACGCGCGGCTCGCGGGACTTCCTGCTCTTCCGCCTCGCCGAGACGTACCTCATCGCGGCCGAGGCTCTGATGCGCGACGGGCGGCCGGCGGAGGGGCTCGCCTATATCAACGCCGTGCGGCGACGCGCCGCCATCCCGGGGCACGAGACCGAGATGGAGCTGACCCTTGCTCAGCTGACGCTGGACGAGGTCTTGAACGAGCGCGCCCGCGAGCTTGCGGGTG
>QHUF01000097.1 GCA_003221075.1 Gemmatimonadota bacterium | reverse complement strand
CGTATACCTCGCAGATGCCGTCGGCCTACAGCCAGCGGCTCCGGTCCGCGCGCCAGCGGGCAGCGATCTACGACGTCGAGATCCAGAAGAAGCTGGCGATCTCGGCCGCGTGCGTGATCTTCGCGCTGCTCGGCATGCCGCTCGCGATTCGCTACCCGCGGGGCGGCGTAGGGCTCGTGATCGGCACGAGCCTGGCGGTCTTCTCGGTGTACTACGTCGGCCTCATCGGCGGCGAGGAGCTGGGCGACCGGCTCATCGTGCCGCCGTTCTTCGCGATGTGGACGCCGAATCTCATTTTCCTCGCCGTCGCGATCCCGCTACTGCTCTCCGTGCGACGCGTCGACAGCACCGCGCACGGCGGTGATTGGGACGAGCTGAAGGAAACGCTGTTCGGTTGGGTGGGAAAGATTCGGAATCGACTGTGAAGATCACATTGCGGACGCTCGACCGCTACTTGCTCCGCGAGTGGCTGCGCGTCTTCCTCATCACGCTGATCGGCTTTCCGATTCTCGTCATCGTCATCGATCTGACCGACAGGCTCGACACCTACATGGCGCGCGGGATCAAGCCCGGCGCGGTGGCGCTGTCATACATCTTCGACCTGCCCGAGAAGATGTTTCTCGTGCTGCCGGTCGCCGTGCTGTTCGCCACGGTCTTCACCGTGGGGTCGCTCGGCCGGCACTCCGAGCTCACTGCGGCCAAGGCGTCGGGCATCTCGTTTCACCGGCTGGTGCGGCCGCTGTTCGGCGCCGCCGGCGCCGCGTTCATCGCCGGCCTGCTGCTTGGGGAAATCGCTCCGGTCGCCACGTCGCGCCGTCTCGAGATGCTGGGCGAGAAGGCGATTCGATCCACCAGCTCGCGCTACAACTTCGTGTACCGCGCCGACCGTGGCTGGGTCTACGCGATTCGCGCCCTCGAGCTGCGGACGCGGGAGATGACGGATCTGATGCTGGAGCGAGAAGGGACGGGCGCGGCGTACCCGACGATCGTGCTGGCGGCGCAGCGGGCGGTCTACAGCGACAGCGGCAAGATCCGGCCGCGCTGGACCATGGTTCGCGGCACGCTCCGCTATCTCGCCGGCAACGAGCCCGGCGGCGAGACCGCCTTCGAGTTCGATTCGATGCAGACGCGTACCATGACGGAGCGGCCGGTCGATCTCCTCGCCGAGCCCAAGGCGCCCGACGAAATGCGGTATGCCGAGCTGCGGCGCTATATCGATGCGCTGACACGCAGCGGCTCGAACGCGAAGAAACTGCAGGTCGAGCTCGCGCTCAAGATCGCGATTCCGTTCATTTGTCTCTTGATCGCGCTGTTCGGGGCGCCGCTCGCGATCTCGAGTCCCAAGAGCGGCGCGGCGTGGGGCGTCGCGGCGAGCCTGGCCACGACCTTCATCGTCCTGCTGATGTTTCAGCTGGCAAAAGCAGTCGGTGCCGGAGGCGTGTTGCCTCCCGCGCTCGCTGCGTGGACGCCGAATATCCTCGTTGGTGTCGCGGCCGTGTATCTGCTGCGTAAAGCGCCCACCTAACGTCCTTGACGCGCCCCCGAGGCCGGGCGACTTTCTCCCCGTCTCGATGGTCGCCAGCACCCGGCATTCGTTCCCTCGAAGGAGAGGTCCATCCATGCGCTGGATCGTTGGCTCTGGCCGCGCCCTCGTGGCTGCGGCGGTCTTTTCGATGTTCGTGGTGGGCTCGGCGCTGGCCCAAGGCGTCACGACCTCTGCCATCGCCGGCATCGCAACGGACTCCGCCGGCACACCGGTCGAAGGCGCGCGCGTGGTCGCCGTGCACCGACCGTCCGGCACGACGTACTCGGCAGTCTCGCGGGCGGACGGCCGGTTCACCATTCCCGGCATGCGCGTGGGCGGCCCCTATCGGGTGAGCGTCTCGCAGGTGGGCTACCGGCCGGCAATTGAGAACGGCATTGACCTGACCCTGGGCGTGACGTCCGATGTGCGCTTCGTGCTGGCACACGCTACCGTCGAGCTGACACCCATCACGGTCACCGCGCCGGCGGCGGGCTCGGTCTTCAGCGCGGAGCGCACCGGCGCCGCTACGACGGTGACTACGCAGCAGATCGCACATCTCCCGACGATCAGCCGGCGCGTCGAAGACCTGCTGCGGCTCACGCCGCAATACACTGCGACCCAGCAACCCACATCGTCTGGAGCCCTCTCATTCGTCTCGTTCGCCGGTCAGGACAACCGATTGAACAACATGACCGTAGACGGATCGTACTTCAACAATTCGTTCGGTTTGGGGGGCGAACCCGGCGATCGCACCAACGTCGCACCGATCTCGCTGGATGCGCTCGACCAGGTGCAGGTAAACGTCGCGCCCTATGACGTGCGGCAGGGCAATTTCGTCGGGGCCGGGATCAATATGGTGACGAAGAGCGGCACGAACGATTTCAGTGGCACGATGTTCTTCAGTACTCGTGATAACTCGTTCGTCGGCACGCAGGCAGGACCAAACAAGTTCAACCCCGGCACTTTCAAATACCACAACATCAGCGGTTCGATCGGCGGACCGGTCATTCGCAACAAATTGTTCTTCTTCGGGAATTACGAGAACGATGGTCAAACGAACCCGGGAACGACCTTCCGGGCGTCCACCGGTCCCGCCGATACCGGCTCAAACGTGACGCGAGTGCTGGCATCAGACCTCGACTCGCTCAGCCGCTTCCTGAAGAACAGCTTCAACTATGTCACCGGTCCGTATCAGGGATACGACTTCAAGACCCCATCAGAACGCTTTCTGGCGCGGCTCGATTACAACCTGAACGAGCACAATAAGTTCAACCTCCGCTACACACTGCTGAATTCGACCACCGACGTGCTGGTCTCAAACTCGAACTCGCTCGGGTTCGGGAACCGCAGGACCAGTCTGGATGCCTTGAACTTCGCGAACTCGAATTACGCCATTCTGGAAAACCTGCGCTCGGTCGTCGGCGAATGGAACTCGACGCTGGGAAGTAACAAGTCCAACAACCTGATCCTCGGATACAACACCAGCAACGAGAGCCGGAAGAATGTCGACGGGCCGTACTTCCCTGAAGTTGAGATTCTTCAGGGCGGCCGGAGCTACACCACATTCGGGTTCGAGCCGTTTACCCCGAAGAACAAGCTGTTCTACCATAGCTATCAATTGCAGGACAACTTTACCTTCTATCTGCCGAAACATTCGGTGACGTTCGGGGTGAGCGTGGAGAAGTATCACTCGACGAACGTGTTCTTCCAAGGCGCGCAAAGTATTTACGTCTTCAATTCGCTCGGGGACTTCTACGCCGCCGCCGATAGTTTCCTCGCGAATCCGGCACGCACGACGTCGCCGGTCACGATGCGGCTGTTTCAGTACCGCTACTCGAACATCTCCGGGCAGACGGAGCCGGTCCAGCCGCTCGATGTTCTGTATGCTGGCGCGTACCTCCAGGATGAATGGAAGCCCGGTCCCAATCTCACGATCACCGGCGGATTGCGCGTGGATTTGCCGAAATTCAAGAACACTGCGTATGACAACCCGGTAGCGGACACGATGACGTTCCGCGATGCGACCGGCGCGCCGATTCATTACAACAGCGGCGCACTTCCGGGAGTCAACCCGCTGTTCTCGCCACGTGTAGGCTTCAACTACGATGTGGGTGGCCAGCACAACACGCAGATTCGCGGCGGCACCGGCATATTCACCGGCCGTCCCGCGTATGTGTGGATCTCGAACCAGATCGGGAACACGGGGGTGCTGACCGGTTTCATCTCGGCGCCCAATACCACGGCGTATCCCTTTAATCCTGATCCGAATCATTACAAGCCGGCCGATTCTCTGATCAAGGGCGGACCGGCGGCGCAATTCAACCTTGCCCTCACCGATCCCAAGTTTAAGTTCCCGCAGCTCTGGCGCAGTAATCTCGCAATCGACCAGAAGCTGCCCTGGGACCTGACTGGCACGGCCGAGTATCTCTACTCGAAGGACGTAAACGGCATTGCGTACATCAATGCCAATTTGCCGGCCCCGCAGACCTCCTTTTCGGGTCCCGACGGGCGCCCGCGTTGGGTCTGCTCGACCCCTGGGTGTATCCCGAGTCGCATTTATCAGAATGTCAGCGACGCGACTGTATTGACGAACCAGGGAATTGGGCACTCGTGGAACTTCGCTGTTTCGCTCGAGCGTGCATTCAAAGACGGCCTGTTCGCGAAGGTCGGGTATAGCTATGGCAGGAGCAAGAACACCGTAGATCCCGGCTCGATCGCATCGGGCTCATGGTCCGGCAACCCGATCGCGATCGACCCAAACAATCCGGTAGCCGGGTACTCGCAATTCTCCCCGGGCCACCGAGTCTTCGCCGCCGTGAGCTATTCGCGCGATTTCCTGCGCATCGGGCCGACGAGCATCAGCGTGTACTTCGAGGACCGCAGCATCGGCAACGGCAGCTACGCCTTCAACGGCGACATGAATGGGGATGGAGCGTCGGGCAATGATTTGATTTACATCCCGCGCAACACGGGCGAGATGAACTTTGTCAGAAAGTTCGTGCGATTCAGCCCCGTCCCCGCAGACACTGCTGTCTGGACGCCCGCAGAGCAGACTGCGGCCTGGGAAGCGTTCATTAACCAAGACCCCTACCTCAGGGACCATCGGGGCGAGTACGCGCGCCGGAACGCAATATTCCTGCCGATGATCGCTCGCGCGGATCTCAGCGTCTCCCAGGATGTGAGCCGGAACATCGGCGGCAAAGGCAACAGTCTTCAGATTCGATTGGACATCTTTAACTTCACGAACTTGCTCAGTAGTGACTGGGGCGTCTCACAAGGGTTTGTGACAACGCGACCGCTGACCTCGACCGGGGTCGACGCCTTCGGCGCACCGACGTACACACTGGCAAACGTTGGTCATAGCTTGATTTCTCATACGTTCCAGAAGAACGTGAGCACGCTCGATGTCTGGCGGATGCAGCTGGGCGTGCGGTACATGTTCAACTGGTAGTCGGACGGCCGGACGGCCGGACGGTCGGACGGCCGATGCGAGGGAAGAACGGTAGAGTCCGGTGGATCCGGGATGCTCGCGGAGGGCATTCCCCAAGATGAGGAAGGTGGCGAGGATAAACAGCAGCGGCACGACCGGGTATCCGAGCACTTTGACGGGCCGGGGCCGGTCAGGCTGGCGCCGCCGCAGCGCGAGGACGGCAGCTGCCGCGAGCGCATAGAAGGGGAAAATCGCGACCACGAACTGATCGGCCAGCTGGTCGAAGTTGAGCAGCAGCACCCACACTACGCCGAGCGCCCCGGTCACGACGATCGAGACCGACGGCGTGTGAAAGCGCGGATGCACTCGGGCCACCTGGCTGAACAGCAAGCCGTCGTCCGCCATCGCGAAGAAGATGCGCGGCGAGGTGAGGATCGACCCCACCAACGTGCTGAACGTGGCGAGCATCACCAGCACGGCCACGAGGCCCACACCGAGCTGCCCCACGATCAACTGCGCCGCGTCTGCCGCGACCAGGGGCGAATGCCCCATCTGGGCGATCGGAATGAGATAGAGGTACGCGGCGTTCGCCAGCAGGTAGATCGCGATCACGCTGAGCGTCCCTAATACCAGCGCCCGCGGCAGGTTGCGCTCGGGGTCGCGCACCTCGCCGCCTACGAAAGAGAGGTCTCCCCAGCCGTCGTACGCCCAGAGGACCGAGACGAGCGCCAGCCCAAACGACGCCGGTTGGACGCTGCCAGCTGCCTGGCTGAAATGACCGAAATCTCCCTGCCCGATCGCAAACGCCAACAGCACGAGCAGCATGAGCGCGCCGTACTTCGCCCCCGTCGTGAGGTTGAGGACGAGTGAGCTCCAGCGCACGCCCACGTAATTGAGGGATGCCGTGAGGACGATCGCCGCGGCCGCGACGTAGTGGACGTACGTGGCATTGGGCTCGATCTTCGGATCGTATCCCAGTGAGCGGAGCAGGTATTCCGCGAACGGTGTGGCGATCGCCCCGAGCGCCGACGCGCGGATCAGCAAGAGCTCGGTCCACCCGAACAGAAACGCCGGCAGCCGTCCGAAGCCTTCGCGGATGTAGACGTAGACGCCCCCAGAGCGCGGGTACGTCGCCGCGAGCTCGGCGTAGGTGAGCGCACCGCACAACGCGAGGAGCCCGCCGAGCACCCAGACGCCGAACATCGGAACCGGGGCCGGCACGTATGCAGCGATGCGCGCCGGCGTGCGGAAGATGCCGCTGCCGATCGTCGAGCCCACCAGTACCGCGACCGCGCTCCACAGGCCGAGTCGGCGGGTCAGCCGCTCACCCCAGCGGTCGGCGGGCATCAATGGTGCGGACATAAGATTCGCAAATTATACCTTGACACCGCCCCTCCGGGGGGCATACTCACGAGAGGATTGCATCCCAGCCTCATCGTGGAGGTACTGTCCATGCCGCATCTCCGTCCGCTCCCTCATCTCATCGCGCTCTCAGTTCTGGCCCTGGGCTGCAAGACAGGAAAGGCCTTCGACCGCAGGACGGAGCCCGGCGGAAGGCCGTTGTCCAGAACGACCACGGGCAGTCTGATCATCAGCGGGCGCGAACTCTCGGCGGATCCGAGCCGAACGGTCCTGGACGCGATCCGACACCAGATGCCGCAGCTTCACATCGCCGGGTACACGCAATACACGCGCTGCCCGCTGCTCGAAATCGACGGAGCGGATCGAGGTCTATCCCATGGGGATGACCTCACGACCAGGCTACCCGAGCAGCGGTCACGGCCTCATTCTCATCTTCCTCGCTCGCGCCGGCGCCGACAGTATCTAAAACAGAAGCCCCCGGGGATGGCTCCCCGGGGGCATTGTGACAGTGACAACCCATCGACTAATTCATCTGGATCCTGGTGGACACTAGCCCGGTGCGGCAGCCGTTGGGCTCGTCGTCCGTCCTGTGAACCACAGCGGCTTGGTGAGGTTGTTGCCTGCGCCAAAGCCTTGGGATGCGACCGCAGCATCCAAGTTCGCCTTGTTCAGAACCGCCTCGTTATCGTCGTAGGGCAGACGCTCGGGAATCTGGTCCAAGACCGCGTGGCAGCCGGCAACGATCGTAGGCACGAGTGTACGCCGCCACTCAGTCCATGCTTCCGGCCCCTGCATGTACATCGAGAGCCACTTCTGAAACGCGATCTGTTGCAGGTGTCCGGCTAGAGTCGCTCCAAGGGGAAGGCCGTTGGAATCGTACGCGGAATCGTACGCCACCTTCCCTTGCGCCTCGTACGTGGCGATGTCCGCAGCGGCGACGCCGTACTGCTGCATCGATGCCGTGATCGCGTCGGTATAGAACGTGGCGGCCGCTGCGGTCCCGCCGGGAATCCAGCCGCGCTCCGCTGCTTCCGCCTTGAGGAACAGCACCTCCGAGTACGACAGCAGCACCAACGGCGCATCCGGCGTCTCACGCCAGAGCGCCCCGATGCGAGAGATGTACTTCAGCGCACCGAGGGTATCGATCTTCTCGCCGTCGAGGAGCCCGTTCGGCAAACCGCGATAGACGAATGGCGGAACCGTATCGGCAGGCGGGAGCTGCGCATAGACCGGCAGGCGCGGATCGTTCCAGCTGTACAACGTATCAACGAACGACTTGCTCAGCCCGTAGTCGTCGCGGTTGCCGACGTGGGCGTCCGCATAGATCGGGTTCTGATTTGGCGCGCCTGCGAGATACATGAGCTCCGCGTTGTCGGCGTTGCTCGTGAACACGCCGCCGGCGGCCGCGACGGCAGCGGCGACTTCACTCGCCGCCTTCGTCGCATCCGCCTTCGAGAGATGCATCGCTAGCCGCAGGCGCAGCGAGTTGGCGAACTTCCGCCAGTTCGCCAGACTGCCGCCGTACATCAGATCGCCATTCGGGAAGCCGGTCGCAGATCCCGCGAAATCGAATTCGGAGTTCGCCAGGGCGAGGTTCGCAAACAGGCTGTCGTAGATAGACTGCTGCGTATCGTAGACCGGGTGAAGCACCGTGTCGCCCTTCAGCGCCTGCGAGTAGGGTAGGTCGCCCATCGCATCGGTCATGACACTGAACGCGTACGACTTCAGGATCCGGCCCACGGCTGACCAGTTCGGAACATTCGACGCTTCACCCTTGACGATCATGCGCTGAGCGTCTTCCAGCACGCTGCTATACATGCCCCAGCCGCCACTCGTGCCCGACCGCACGACGAATTTGTCTTCGTCGCGGTACTGGATTTGCGAGTAGTACTGCACCCAGAGCCCGCCGCCCCGGATATTGAGGCTCGTCACACCATCGACGTTGTTCGCCAACGTCTGAATGACACTGGGCAGGATCGACGGCGGGGGGACGTCCTGCGGGCCGTTCGGGTTTTGATTGATCGACGTCAGATCGCCGCACGCGGTGATCCCAATCAGCGCGGCGAAGACGCTCAGGATTTTGTATCGCATGGTTTCTGTCTCCTAGAGCGGCTACGGCCGCACGGACATGGTGAAGCCAATGCTGCGCGCGGTCGGCAGCTGGCCGTTCTCGACACCCTGGCGGTTGCTCGTGTCGAACGCGGTCTCGGGATCGATGGTCTTTTGCTTGGCGAACAGGAGCAGGTTGCGCCCGACGATGGCGACAGTCGCATCCGAGAAGCCGAGGAAGCGCGCGACCGACGACGGGAGCGCGTACGACACGCGAGCCTCGCGGAGCTTGAAGTACGTCGCGTTGAAGATGCCGGACTCCTGCGCGTTAAACGTGTTGTGCCAGTAGTTCTGCGCCAGCACGTGCGTGGTGTCGGACGGTGCACACGTCGGGATACAGTCCGCCAGCGCCGTATCCGCGTAGACCGCGTTCGGCACCACGTAGCCCGGATTGTTCCAGTCGAGCTCACGCCCGGCCAATGAGCTGGCGAGGACGCCGGAGTACTGCCCGAACCACTTCGTGACCGAGTACACCTGACCGCCCATCTGCCCGTCGAACGAGAACGAGAAGCTCATGCGCTTGTAGCTGATCGTGTTGCTGATGCCGCCCACCCAGTCCGGGTTGTAATTGCCGAGCACCTGCTGGCTCGCATCCTGAATCGGCCGGCCGTTCGCGCCGACGACGATGTGCCCCTTCGCGTCACGCTGCCATTTGTAGCCGACGAGGTTGCCGTACGGTTCGCCGGAGTCGGCGGTCACGTTCACGCCCCAGTAATTGCCGACCACAATGCGGGACACGCCGCCGTAGAGCGAGAGCACCTTGTTGCTGTTCTTCGACCAGTTCACGACCACGTTCCAGCGGAAGTCCGGCCGCTGAATCGGCGTCATCGTCGCCGCCAATTCGATACCGCGGTTGCGGACTTCGCCCGAGTTCACGACGTAGCTGTTGTAACCCGTCGAGGCGGAGATCGAGACGGGCAGAATCTGATCGGTCGTGTTCTTCTGATAGATCGTCGCGTTGAGAATCACCTTGTCGTGCAAGAAGCCGAGGTCCGCCCCGAGTTCCTGACCTGTCGTCTGCTCAGGCCTCAGCAAGCGGTTGGGCAGCCGGTTGGGCGCGGTGAAGCTGGGAAATCCGGCCCACGGTGTGCCAGCGTCGTAAACGGCCGCGAGCTGGTAGGGATCGGTGTCGTTACCTACGCGCGTCCAACTGGCGCGGACCTTCCCGTACGACAGCCAGCTGCTCTGCATTTTCAGGGCGTCCGTGAAGACGAAGGCCGCGCCGATCGAGGGATAGAAGATCGAGTTGCCGTTCTTGGGCAGCGTCGACGACCAGTCATTGCGGCCGGTGATGTCGAGGTTCAGCCAGTCCTTGAAGTTGAAGTTGGCGGAGCCGTACAGCGAATTCACCTTCTTGTGGCTCACGTACAGTTGCCCGAACGCTGCCCCGTCCGAGTTCGCCAGCGTGTAGACGCCTGGGATCACCAACGCGCCCACCTGCGCGATGTTCGTGTTGAAGTCGTTGATCCGCTGGTTGCCGCCCGCGTTGACCGACAGGCTCAGCGTCGGCGTGAGCGACCGGTTGGCGGTGACGAGGAAGTCATTGTTCGTTTCACTCCTGCTCTCGCCCACGTCCAGCAACCCGCCTTGACTGAACGGCGAGATGTCGTTGACCGGGTAGTTGGCGCGGAACTGGTTCTGGTACCAATCACGCCCCGTGCGGCCCGTCACGCTGATCCAGTCGTTCACCTTGTAGGTGACGGACGCGTGGCCGAGCCCGCGGTTGCGCCCGTAGTCGGTCGTTTTGACGTTCGTCATCCAGTACGGGCTGGGGTGATAACTGTAGTTCCAGCTGTACGGGATTGGCGCGTCCCTCCGCAGATTCGGATTACCCACCAGGATCTGCTGCGTGAACGGATCGAGCGGATCGCGGAAGACGTTGCGCTTCAGCAAGCTCACGTCCACCTGACGCCCGAACCAGATGAAGCCCTGCATCGGATCGATCTCTTCGTACGCCTGGGCCGGCTGGTTCTGCATGCCGTCCTTGATGTAGTTGACCGACGCCTCGGCGCTCCAGTGATCCGAAACCTGCGTTCCACCGGACAGCGCGATGTCGGTGCGGCTGTTCGTGTTGTTCGGATACATCCCGTTCTCGTTCGTGCGGCCGACCGACAAGCGCACGTTACTGCGGTCGCTGCTGCGCGCCACGTCGACGTTGGCGTTGACGATGAGCCCCGTCTGCCAGAAGTCCCGCACGTTGTTCGGGTGCGCCTGCCATGGCCCCACACCGAAGAACTGATTGCATGACTTCGTCAGGTCATAATTCTGTGGCTGTTGAATGCCCGGCCGGGGCCCGTTCCTGTCGCACCCGGTCGTACGACCATCGAGCTTCGGCCCCCAGCTTTCGTCGGCCTCGTCGTTCGTCCCGCCACCGTTGCCGTCGACGAAGTCAAACGCGCCGGAGAAGCCCTGCCCATACTGGTTCTGGTAATTGGGGAGCCGCAGCGGTGTTTCCATATTCGCGCCGAACGTCGCGCTGACGCCGAAGCCCTGGCTGGGCGCGCCCTTGCCGCTCTTCGTCGTGTACACGATCGCACCGTTGGCCGCGCGCGAGCCGTACAGTGCGGCAGCGTTCGGACCCTTCAGCACGGTCACCGACGCGATGTTGTCGGCGCTGATGTCCGCCGCGGCATTGCCCACGTCGTACCCGCCCAAGTAACCGGGCGAGGGGGTACCCTGCGGACCGTATCCTGTGTTCGCCGCGGCGTTGTTGTCGATCGGAACACCGTCGACGACGATCAGCGGCTGGTTCTGCACGAGGATCGAGCTCGAGCCGCGCACGACGATGCGGGCGGAGCCGAACGGGTTCGAGGAGTTGGTCACCTGCACGCCGGCGACTTTCCCGCCGAGTGACGACACCACGTTCTGGGTCGGCACGTCGGACAACCGTTGACCGGACAGGGTCTGCGCAGAGTACGAGAGGCTGCGCTGCTCGCGCTCGATGCCGAGCGGGGTGGTCACGATTTCCATCCCCTGCAGCTCGAGTGCCTGAGCCTGCATGGCGATGTCGACGACGGGCCCGGCAGCCGCGACCACGCGCTTATAGCCGATGCGCGCGAACGCGATGCTGTCCCGGCCGGCCGGTACATCGAGCGCGTAGCGGCCGCTGGCATCGGTTGATGTGGCGATCGTGGTACCCACGACCGAGACGCGCACGCCGGACAATCCGGCCCGCGTGCTGGAGTCCGTAACCTGTCCGGCGACGACCCTCGTGCCTTGGGCGACCGCGGTTCTCGCGACCGCGGGCGACAGCCCGAGCAGGACGAACCCGAAAGTGAGAATGGAACGAACGAACCAACGTTTGTCGGTCATACACTTCCCCCTTCTGCTGCGGTTTTCAGGACCCACGACGAGGCTGCGCGATCGACGTGACGGCGCGGCCGGCGGGACCAGCGAGTTCTACGACATCAGGGAGATTCTGCCCCAAGGCGGCAACTCTCGCAAGGGGGCCGCGTGTCAACGTCGGTCGCCTTGAAACCCAAGCGTTTCCGCGCATATCGTACGACCCATGCCGAAACGCTTCGTCACGCTCGCCTGGATTGCCGCTGCCTGTGTGTACCTCCTCATCGTCCTCGGCTTCGTGGTCCGGATTACCGGCTCCGGATTGGGGTGCGGCAACCACTGGCCCCTATGCAACGGACGGCTCTTTCCCCCACTGAGCGATGCGGGGGCCGTGATCGAATGGAGCCACCGGTTGGTGGCGGGCATCGTCTCAGTCCTCATCGTCGCCTTAGCCGTGCTCGACTGGCGTCGATCCATCACTCTGGTCGGCCTTCTGGTGATACAGATCGCGCTTGGAGCGGTGACCGTGAAGACCGAGCTCCAACCGCTGATGGTGATTCTGCACCTCGCGACCGCGATGGTGCTCCTCGCCGCGCTCACCGTGGCGGCCCGCCCTGGTCCTCGGCCCCCCGTCCTCCTGGGCCTCACCTTCCTTACTGTGCTGCTCGGCGCTGTCACGGCCAATCTGGGAGCCACCGCTGCCTGTCACGGCTTCCCGTTATGCAACGGTCAGATCGTCCCGCAGGGCGGCTGGCTCCCGGCTATCCATTGGACGCACCGACTGCTCGCCTACATCCTGACCGGCTACGTGATCTGGTGGGCGGCGCGTTCGCGCGATCGCGCCGCGTGGCGCGCCGTGGCGATTGTGATCGCGCAGATCGCGATCGCCGTCACGATGTTGAGCCTGGGATTTGCGAACGGGCTGCGGGCCGCGCACGCGGCAGTAGGCGCGGGCGTTTGGGTGGCGATGCTCTTCGTGTCGCTTAAACCAGCAGCAGATCCTGCTGCGGTTGCTTCGGCGTCACCTCGGGGGCGGACTCTCCCAGATACACGTTGATCTCGCTGCGAATTCCGAAGCGCCCCGGCAGGTAGATGCCCGGCTCGACGGAGAATCCCACGCCCGGAATCAGGGCCCGCTCGTCCGCAGTCTCGAAGTTGTCGAGGTGCGGCCCCGATCCGTGCAGGTCGCGGTCGATCGAATGCCCGGTGCGATGGACGAAATAGTCTCCGAACCCCGCCGCGCGAATCACGCCGCGCGCGGCGTCGTCGAGTGCCGCGCCCGTCACCGGCTCTTTTTTCATCCAACGCGCTCGAAGCAACGCAACCGCTGCATCCCGGGCATCACGCACCACGGACCACGCACGACGCACGTCTTCACTCGGCTCCCGACCCGCGAACCCCATCCAGGTCTGATCCGCGAAGACAGTGCCAAGCGCGACGCCCGCCCAGAGATCGAGCAACATGACGTCGCCCGCGGCGAGACGTCGATCGCTGCCGGCTCGCGGCTCGTAATGCGGATTCGCGGCGTTCGCCTGAAAACCGACGATCGGCGGGTGATCGGTGACGAGACCGGCGCGGCCGAACGCCTCCATCACGCGCGCCTGCATCGCGGTTTCGCGAACCTCGGCGCCCCGCGCCAGCTCGCTGCCGCCCCAGCGCAATGCCGTTCGTGCGATCTCTGCGATCGTTTCGGCGGCTCGCGCATGTCCTTCGAGCTCGCTCGGCGACCAGCGTGCGGCGAAGCGCGTGATCAGCGTCCCCGACGAGACGACTTTGGCGCCGAAGCCCTCGATTAGCTCGACGACGCCGTGCGGCACCCGATCGAGATAGGGGACCGCGTCGGCGGGCGAAATCTCCATGGCGACGGTCTTCCCACCGACGAGCGTGCGCAGCTGGTCGTGCAACTCGCGCCACGCCGCGTACGGCCGCACTTCCCCCGGAAACCCGTCGAAGGACGCCAGCTCGATGCGATGCGCGATCGCGACCGGCTTGCCCTCGCGCGGCAGCAACACGAAGAAGCGGCGCGTCCCCATTCCCTTGATACCGAGGACGCGGGTCGCAGCGGGATTGATGCCGTGGAAGTCGTATAGCAGCCAGCCGTCGGCGCCGAGTTTGCCGAGCAGCTCACGCAGGGCGGGAAAATCGAAGTTTTCGAGGAGGGGGGGGCTCAGGGGGCTCATTGGTGCCGCGGATCGGGGCCGGCGGCGCGCCACTCACACGCGGGACCGCCCCGTGCCCGGCAGGCGACGTGCAACATCGCGCCTTCGTAGCCGACGAGCAGGCGCAGCAGCTCGACGAGTCCGGCGCCGTAGAAACCGCAGGCAGCGCCGTCGGGCGTCGCCTGAATCGCGATCGGATCGCTGACGCGCGCGCCCGGGAGCCGCTGCTCCCAGCCCAGCTCGGCGCCGAGGACCGCTCGCGCCGCGCGCCGCGCCGCGGCATGGCCGAACAGCCGCGACAGGGCGAACATCCGCTTCACGGCGCGGCGCGCGGCGCGCCGGCCCGCGTCGGCGAACACGAGATCGGCGTCTGGCCGCCTGCCCACCAGCCGCAGCAGCGCCTCAACGTGCGACGGCTCGACCCGCGCGTCTTTCCGCACGAGCTGCTCGAATTCGGCCAGCTGCATTTGCACGGTGGTGGAGAGACCCAGGCGCTTGACGAGTAACTCGTCAGCGAACTCCGTCAGCCCGTCTTCCACGGGAGTATCGAGATTCTTGACCGCCTCGAGGACGGCCAGCGGGACGATGCTGTGCACCACGGCGCGCGAAAGGTAGCATCTCCCTCCCCCATTGCGGAACTCACGACGGGGCATGAGCCTTCTCGGAACAGCTATGGCCAACACCCCTTCCCCAGACGTGTCTCCTCCAGTCGACGAGAAGCGCGCCAGCTTCGAGCGTGAGGCGCTCGTGCACCTCGATGTGCTGTACCGCGTGGCCCTCCGCCTCAGCGGGAACCCCTCGGACGCCGACGACCTGGTACAGGAGACGATGCTCAAGGCCTATCGCGCTTGGGACCAGTACGAGAAAGGAACCAACGCGAAGGCTTGGCTGCTTACAATTCTGCGGCACGCCTTCATTAATGAGTACCGCCGCCGCACCCGGCATCCCGAAACCGTAGACCTGGATAAGATCGAGCCCTATGCCGTTTTCCCGGAGGTGCAGGACGAAGACCCGCAGGGTGCGTTCTTCGACCGCATCGTGGATGACGAGGTCCTCCGGGCCATCGACCAGCTTCCCGTCGCGTTCCGGGAGACGCTGGTCTTGAGCGACGTGGAAGGGATGTCGTATCAGGAGATCGCCGGCATTCTCGACATCCCCGTGGGCACGGTGAAATCACGGCTGTTCCGGGCGCGCCAGCTCCTGCAGGGCAAGCTCTACGATTACGCCGTCGAGATGGGATATATCAAAGGAAGTCCCGCATGAATTGTCGCGAGTGCGTCGAACATCTCTACGAATTCCTGGACCGCGAGCTCACGCCCGAGCTGGAGCGGGAGATCCGGGAGCATTTGGAGGACTGCCCGCCCTGCGGCGAGCAGTACGATTTCGAGGAGCTGTTCCTAAAGTTCCTGCGCGCGCGGTGTCGCACCCAGGGCGCGCCGGCCGAACTCAAGAAACGCGTGTTGCGCGAACTGTTCGGCGAGTGAAATGGCTGACCGGGCGCGGCTGGGCGGCGGCGCTCGCGGTGGGGCTAGCGACAGTTTGGGGGTTTGGATGGCGAGGAGTCATGGTGCTCCTCGCCTTTTTTGTCTCCTCGAGCCTGCTTTCGACAAAACAGGCCAGGAGCAATGAACGCCAGGTTCTCGCCAACGGCGGAATCGCGGCCTTAGCGGCGCTGACGGGAAGTTGGACATCGTTCGCGGGAGCACTGGCGGCTGCTAACGCGGACACCTGGGCTACGGAGATCGGCCGTTTTTCACCAGCCTCGCCCCGTCTTATCACGAATGGCGCTCGCGTTCCCGCCGGCACCGACGGAGGTATGACTCTGCTGGGTACGACAGCGGGAATTGCGGGGGCGGGGTTGATCGCCGCGCTGTCGTACGTGTTTGGACAACGAGGCGCGTTGGCGATCGCCGTCGCGGGAGTGGTCGGCATGCTGGTGGACTCGCTGCTCGGCGCGACCGTGCAGGGAAAGATCCGGTGGATGGACAACGACGCCGTGAATCTGGCAGCCACGCTGACGGGCGCCGCGTGCGCCGCACTCGTCGCGTGAGCAATCGCTCCCCTCGCTGGGATGTCACCGTCGTCGGCGCCGGCCCCGCAGGGTCGGCGACGGCGCTTTTGCTCGCGCGGGCAGGCGCGCGCGTGCTGCTGCTCGACCGCGCGCGGTTCCCGCGCGAGAAACCCTGTTCCGAATATCTCAGCCCCGAATCGACGCGCGTGCTCGAGCGCCTGGGCAAGGACGTCCTTGCCGCCGTCGCTGCGGCATCACCAGCGCATCTGACCGGAATGAAGGTGGTCGCACCGAGCGGCACGGGGGTCATAGGCCGCTTCGAGACGTTCAGCTTCGCGCTGCCGCGAACCCGCTTCGACACGATTCTCCGCGCCGCGGCTGAAGCCGCCGGCGCGGAGGTTCGGGAGGGTATGAAGGTCGAAGAGCTCGTGAACGACGGCGGTGCGGTGGGTGGTGTGATCGCGCGGGACGCGGGACGGGGGACGAGGGACGCGTATCGTACTCGGGTCGTCGTCGGCGCGGATGGATTGCGCTCCGTCGTAGCGCGGCGGCTCGGCATGGTGCACACCGCCGGGCCGCGCCGCATCGCGTTTACGGCGCACGTCGGCGATGTCCCCCAGGTCCACGATCTCGGCGAAATGCACGTCGGGCGGCCCGGCTACGTCGGGCTCGGTCCCATCGGTGACGGTGTGACGACGGTCGCGCTGGTGGTGCCGCTCACCGAAGCCCGCCGCGGCGAGGACTTCTTTGCGGAGCTGAACCGTTTCCCGGCCGTGGCCGGCCGCTTCGATCCCAGGCGCGTGGTGCGACGCGTACTGGCCACGGGACCGTTCGCGCGTTGGTCGCGCCGGCCGGTCGCCAGCGGCGGTGGCGCGTTGCTCGTCGGCGATGCGGCCGACTTCTTCGATCCGTTCACCGGTCAGGGGATCTACAGCGCGTTGCGCGGTGCGGAGCTCGCCACGTCCGCGATTCTCGATACGCTGGCGACCGGCGCAAGCCTGCGGCAGTACACGCGCGCCCGGCGGCGTGAGTTCGCGGGCAAATGGTTGCTCGAGCGGTTGATCGGCATTGCGGTCGGATGGCCCGCGCTGATCGAGCGCGTGGTCGGGCGAATGATTCGCCGGCCGGAGCTCGCCGATCTACTCGTGCGCGCGACCGGGAACTGCATTCCCGCCCGCGCCGTCCTCACGCCTCGCGTCCTGGCCGGACTGGTCCTGTGAGCCTTCCAGGCCATGCCTCCCGCGGTGTCGAGCCGGAGCAGTTCCGCCAGCTGCTCGGCCGCTTCGCGACGGGCGTGACCGTGCTGACCAGCCGCTCGGCGAAGGGCCAGCCGGTCGGCATGACGGCGAGCTCCGTCGCATCGGTATCGCTCGATCCGCCGCTCGTCCTCGTCTCGGTCGAGAAGGTGCACGACATGCATGCGGCGCTCGAGAGCGGCACCCACTTCGTGCTCAACATCCTCTCTGCCGAGCAGGAAGCGCTGTCGCGCCGCTTCGCGGGTGTGGAAACCGACCGGTTCCGCGGCGTGAGTTATCGCGAGAATGAGCGCGGCATCGCCGTGATCGACGGCGTCGTCGCCCACATCGAGTGCGAGAAGCGCAGCGCCGTTCCGGGCGGCGATCACACCGTCTTCATCGGTCTCGTGGTCGGAGGCGACGCCACCGATCGGCGGCCTCTTCTGTACTATAGAGGAGGGTACGCGGGCCTGAGCCGTTGATGCGCACCGTCGATCGAATTCGCGTTCACGCACCATTCGCCAGA
>QHUF01000098.1 GCA_003221075.1 Gemmatimonadota bacterium | reverse complement strand
GCGCCACCCGCATCGACCCCGCCACAAACGCCCTGAATGATGTGACGATATACGATCTGCAGGATCCCGACCGGCGCCGGATCATCATGGCCGATTCCGGCCGGATGGCCTACGCGTCCGGCGGGACCGACCTGTACCTGACGCTCCGCGACGGCGAGGTACATGAGATCAAGCGCACCGAGCCCGAGCACTTCAATCGCACGTTCTATTCGACCAATCGGATCAAGGTCGCGGGCGTCGGCAATACGTTCGAGCAGACGCAGCACGACGAATACCGGGGCGACCGCGAAATGACGATCTGCGCGATGCAGGAGGTCGTCGCCCGGGCACGCCAGGATCTGGAGCGAGTGCGCACCGAAGCACTCACGTCGACATCGGCGGAGCTGCGGCGTATCGCCAAGCTCGCTCAGCTGCCGTCGCCCGTCG
>QHUF01000096.1 GCA_003221075.1 Gemmatimonadota bacterium | reverse complement strand
GGCGGCGAATCTCGTGATCGGGCCCGTGTTCATCCACGGGATTGCCTCGCGAACCCTGGCGGGAATCAAACGCGCCGCCGAAGGAGCGAAATGAAGAGTTTTCGTCGGGTCGTCATTACCGGTGTCGGAGCCGTCACGCCGATCGGTACCGCTGCTGACGGACTGTGGGCGGGACTCGAAGCCCGCACGTCGGCGGTCCGCACGCTGACGCGTTTCGACCCGACGCCATTTCGCAGCCACATGGCCGCGGAGATTCCCGATTTCCGGCCGCAAGACCATCTCGACGCCAAGCGCGCGAAGCGCCTGGATCGGTTTTCCCAGCTC